>NZ_JBLEBI010000390.1:0-323 GCF_047340315.1 Streptomyces sp. AF1A | reverse complement strand
AGCAGAATCACCGACAGCCACAGGCCCTTGGCGATGCCGCCGTCGGAGTCGGACAGGATGCCCGAGATCAGCGGGCCGACCGCCTGCCCGACACTGAAGGCCACCGTCAGCCAGGCGATACCGGAGGTCCAGGCGTGCTGGGGCAGCATGCGCCGGGCAAGGACCGTGATCGAGGTGGGGCCGGCCATGAACGCCGAGCCGAACACGACCGCGGAGACGATCGCCGCCGCCAGCCCGTGACCCAGCAGCACCGGCAGCACACCCAGCAGGACGACCACGGAGACCAGCGCCGGAGCACTGCCACCGCGCAGCCGGCCGATGAT
>NZ_JBLEBI010000041.1:0-44866 GCF_047340315.1 Streptomyces sp. AF1A | reverse complement strand
GGGCCTGGCCACCCGCGCCCTGCTCACCCGGCTGGCCGGGCTGCCGGCCGCACCCGGCGGCGGTCCGGGCATCGCCGTGACGGCCGTACTCCTCGCGGTGGCACGGCTGAGCGCGGCGACCGCGGCCTGCCTGAGAACGGGCGCGTCGCCCCAGGCGCGCTACGACGACCTCGTCGCGGCGCGCAAAGATCTGTCCACCCGCTCCACGGTCGCCGTCACCGGCTCGACGTCCACCCCCGAGACCGCCGGACGCGATCCGTGCCTCCCTCCGGCCGTCCTGCGCCGGTACGTGGCCGTGCTGGAGGTCGCCGATACCGCTCTCGCCATGTGCACGGCGGCCGCGTTGGCGGTGCACGGCCGGCGGGCCCCGGCGGGGCTGCCGACGGGCCGCTTCTGGTACGCGGCGAAGCGGACCCCGGCGCTGTGGTGGCACCGGTGGCGCGGACACGCCGGACGCCGGTCGGTGTGCTTCCAGAACGCGGTGCGCATCGCCATGGCCCTGACCGCGGCACGGCTCGTGGCCGGCGTGGACACGCTGCCCCACGGGTTCTGGGCCACACTGGCGGCGCTCACCCTCACCCGCACCACGATGGACGAGACGTGGAGCACCATTCGCAAGGCGCTCGCCGGCACACTGGCCGGCGCCCTGGTGACGGCCGGGACGCTGGCCCTGGCGGGACCCCACACCGCGGTCTACGCCGTCGTACTGCCCCTGTGGATGCTGTTCGCCTTCACGGTCGGACCGGTCAGGGGAGTCGGCTGGGCGCAGGGCCTGTTCACCGTGCTCGTGGCGCTCGTCTTCGCCCAGCTGGCGCCGCCGACGTGGTGGCTGGCGGAGGAGCGGCTCCTGGACGTGCTGGTCGGCAGCGCGATCGGGGCGGTGTTCGGGCTGGTGGCCTGGCCCCGCGGCGCCCACGACGAGATGCGCTTCGCGGCGGCCGAGCTGCTGCGCAGGGCGGCCGAGATCGTCGTGGCGACCAGTGCCCTGGTGGCCCGCGACGGCTCGGTGCCCACGCCTCCGGGGGTGTCCGTCCACCGCTCGCTGCGGCGCGCCGTCATGCTCGCGGAGTCCGCGTATGTCCAGTTCCAGAGCGAGCCCACACCGTTCGGCGGCCGGCGGCGCGGGGTGGCACTGCCCGCGGTGGACTGGCAGGCGACGCTGATGGCCGGTCACCACACCCTGTGGGGGTCGGACCGGCTGCTGGATCCGCCGCGCACCGGGCTGAGCGGGGCGGCGGCCGAGTGCGTCGGCGGGCTCGGGGACCGGGTCGCCGGGCGGATGCTGCTCGTCTCGGCAGCGCTGGACCCGGGCGGCGACACCCCGGCCGCGCCGGTTCCGCTGATCGACCGGGCCCTGCCGGGGCTCGCCGCGGAGCCGCCCTGCGCGCCGGCGCTGTACTACGCGACCGTGTCCTGGCTGGGCTCCCTCATGGCCGACCTGAGCCGGATCGCACGCGGCGGGCCCGAACCCGACGAGGGCGCACCGGCCACCACCGCGCACTGAGACGGCCGCCCGCGCCGTATCCCGGCACGGCGCCGGACGCACCGCCCCGGGCGTCACGCTGCGGTCCGTCGGCAGCGGGGACAGGGTAGTAGTGGAGTGACGACCGCACCCTCGACGCGAGCAGACCATGGATCTTGTCCTGGTTGACCCAGATGCGGGACCGGCGTCGGGCGGCGCCCACCACGGCGGTTCCACCGGCCGCCGGACGTCGCGTGCCGCACCGCGGACCGGCCCGCCGACCTGCCGGAGAACCGCCGCACCTGCCCGGCGTGCCGGCGGACTCGGCGGGTGGAAGGAGCGAGTGGGATGAGCCGAGGCAAGCAGCACCCGCAGCAGACGGATCCTTCCCAGGACCAGGCGGCGGGCCCGACCGGGCTGATGGATCTGCTGGGTGTCGCCGCGGTGCTCCTGGAGGCCGACGGCCGGGTCGACATGTGGAGTCCGCAGGCCGAGGCACTGTTCGGCTACTCCCGCGCCGAGGCGGTCGGGCAGTACGCGGCGCCGCTGCTCCTGCGCCCCGAACACCGGGACGCCGCGATCATGCTGTTCGCGCAGGTGATGGAGACCGGCCGGGGCTGGGCCGGGGCGTTCCCCATCCGACACAAGGACGGCAGCACGCGGATGGTCGAGTTCCGCAACATGCGGCTGACGGACAGCCTCGGCGACCACTACGCACTCGGGCTGGCCACCGACCGCGCCACCCTGCGCCAGGTCGAGCGCAACGTGGCCCTCTCCTCCCGGCTGGTCACCCAGGCCCCGATCGGGCTGTCCGTCCTGGACACCGACCTGCGGTTCGTGGCCGTCAACCCGGCCCTGGCGGCGATGCACGGCATCCCCGAGGCCGACCACGTCGGCCGGCGCTTCCGCGAGATCCTGCCGATGCTGCCGTACCTGACCGTCGAGTCCTCGATGCACAAGGTCCTCGCCTCCGGCGCCCCGTTGGTGAACAAGCAGGTGGTGGGCCGCACGTCGGCCGACCCGGACACCGACCACGCCTGGATGGTGTCGTTCTACCGGCTGGAGGACCACCAGGGGAGCGTGCTGGGCCTGGCCTGCGTGGTGGTCGACGTCACCGACCGGTACCGGGCCGCCCGAGCGGCGGACCAGGCCCAGCGGCGCCTGCGTCTGATGGCCGAGGGCTCCGCCCGCATCGGCACCACCCTGGGGGTGGAGCGGACCGCGCAGGAACTGGCCGACGTCCTCGTCCCGGACCTGGCCGACATGGCCGCGGTGGACCTCCTGGACTCCGTGCTGCGGACCGGCCGGACCGACGTCGGCGAGAGCCCGCCGCTGTTCCGTGCCCTGGCGGTGAAGACGGCGTACTCCACCGACGCCGCCCGGGCGCTCGTCCCGCCCGGCAGCCTCACCACCTACCACGAAGACCATCCGGCGGCCCACTGCATCCGCAGCCGCAGTCCCCTGCTCATGACCCACCTGGACCGCGGCGGCCTGACCCGCATCGCCGCCGACTCCGAGGCCGCCCGCCTGCTCGAAGAGGCCGGCGTGCACAGCGACATGGCCATCCCGCTCATCGCCCGCGAGCAGATCATCGGCGTCATGGGCCTGGCACGCGCACGCAACCCGGTGCCCTTCACCAGGGACGACCTCACCCTCGCCTGCGAGCTCGCCTCGCGCGCCGCCCTGAGCATCGACAACGCCGTCCTGCACCATCACGTCCGCCGCGCCGCCGAGACCCTCCAGCGCAGTCTGCTGCCGCAGCTCTCCCCCTGCCACCCCGGCCTCGAGGTCGCCGCCCGGTACCGGCCCTCGCAGGCGTTCAGCGAGGTCGGCGGCGACTGGTACGACGTCATCCCGCTCCCCGGCGACCGCACCGCGCTCGCGGTCGGCGACGTCATGGGCAGCGGCATCCCGGCCGCCACCACCATGGGGCGCCTGCGCACCGCCACGTCCACCCTCGCCGATCTCGACCTCGACCCGGCGCGGATCCTCACCCACCTCGACAAGATCACGCTCGGCCTGGACCCGTACATCGCGACCTGCGTCTACGCCATCCACGACCCGCACCGCGTCCGGCTGCAGGTGGCCTCCGCCGGTCATCTGCCGCCCGTGCTCATCCGCGACGGCAGACCACCCGAGCTCCTCGACCTGCCCACCGGCACCCCGCTGGGCGTCGGCGGCGTCCCCTTCGAGACCGTCACACTGGAGCTCCAGCTCGGGGACCAACTCGTCCTGTACACCGACGGACTGGTCGAAACGCGCAACGACCCCATCGACGAACGCCTGGACGACCTTCTGCGCATGCTGTCCCAGCCGTACCGCTCCGTGGACGACACCTGCGACCGGCTCCTGGGACAGCTCCGGGACCCGGCGGGCCACGACGACGTCGCCATCCTCATCGCCCGCGTGCAACCCCTGGTGCGGGGCTCCGGACGCGAGCCCCGTGGCCCGGCCCGCCCCTGACCGCGGCACCGCCCCGGCGGGGAGCGCCGGATGTGACACGCTCACGACGGGCGTGGTGGCATGAGGGCATGGAGTTGCGGGAGCTGCGGGCGTTCGTGGCGGTGGTGGAGGAAGGCGGGCTGTCCGCCGCGGCGCGGCGGCTGCACGTGAGCCAGCCGGCCCTGTCCCAGACGGTCGGCGGACTCGAGCGCCGGCTGGGCGTGAAGCTGCTGGTGCGCGGGAGCACCGGGGCACACGCCACCGAAGCGGGCACCGCCCTGCTGGCGGAGGCGCGGGCCGTGCTCGCCCGGCACGATCAGGCCCTGCGGGTGATGGCGCGCTACGCCGGCCCGGGTGGCGGGGCGCTGCGGATCGGGATCCCGCTCGAACTGCCGTCGGGACTGCTCGATCCGGCGCTGGCCGAGCTGTCCGAGGCGCACCCGGACACCCGGGTGCAGGCCCGGCACCTGTCCACGGCGGAGCAGCTGGCCGCGCTGCGCTCCGGTGACCTGGACCTCGGCTTCCTGCGCGAGCGTCCGCCGGGCCAGGAGTTCGACGCCTTGCTCGTCGTACGGGAGGAGCTGGGTGTGCTGCTGTCCGCGGAGCAGGCGGCGGAACTCGGCGGCCCCGGCGGCATCGCGCTGGACGCGCTCGGCGACCTGCAGTGGGTCGGATTCCCCCGCTCCGGGAGCCCCGCCTGGTACGACGAGCTGACCGCGGTCCTGCGCGGCCACGGCCTGGACCTCGGCCCGGAGGCCCCGCACGGGCAGGAGCTGATCGCCGACGTGAAGCTGGCGGCGGTCGCGTCCGGACGGGCCTTCGCCCTGGCCCCGCCCGACTGGCAGCAGCCCCTGCCCGACCACGTGACCTGGTCCCCGCTGGCCGGCCACCCGCTGGTGCGCCGCACCTGGGCGGTCTGGCCGGCCGACTCCCACCGTCGCGACCTCGCCCGGTTCGTCGCCGCGCTCGACCGACCACCGGGCACCTGACCCCGCCCTCACGGGCGGGGCACCGGGCACCTGCGGCAGCCGCCGAGAGTGCGGCCGACTCGTTCCGGCCGTTCGAGCCGCGTCGCGCACGCCCACCCGAGCGGACGCCGGACAGGCCGCACCCCGCCCACACGGCCCCGCGCCCGCAACAGCAGCCGGCGAACCAGGCACACCCGGCGTCTGCACGCGCTCCGGCAGAGAGTCGTACTCGCGGTGCGGCCTGCCGCAGGCCCGGCGGGTCAGACCGCCGTGCGGCCGCCGTCGACCGGCAGGATCGCGCCCTGGACGAAGCTTGCCTCGTCGCCGACCAGGTAGGCGATCGCCTCGGCGATCTCCCGGGGCTCCGCGGGCCGGCCGGCCGGGGCCTGGGCGGCGAGGCCGTCGAGGTTCTCGCCCATGACGGCCGTGCCCTCCGTGCGGGTGGGGCCCGGCTCGACGGCGTTCACGCGCACCCCGTGGGGACCGAACTCGGCGGCCCACGCCTTGGTCAGCAGGTTCACCGCCGCCTTGCTGGAGCCGTACAGCGCCATGCCGGCGACGCCGTACTCGGCGACCATGGTGCTGACGTTGACGATCGCACCCCGCCCCCGCTCGGCCATCGCCGGGGCGAGCTGCGCCACCAGGTGGAAGGGCGCCTTGACGTTGAGGTCGTAGACGGCGTCCACGTCGTCGGGCGACGTCTGTGCCGTCGGGCCGAACGGGAAGATGCCCGCGCTGTTGACCAGGATGTCCACCCGGCCTGCACCCAGGTCGGTGGCCTTCCGCGCCAACTGCCGGGCCGACGCCGCGTCGCGCAGGTCGGCCGCGAGGAAGTCCGCCTTGCCGCCGGCCGCCCGGATGCCGTCGACGACACGCTCGCCGCGGGAGACGCTGCGTCCCGCGACGAGCACGTGTGCGCCGCGCTCGGCGAGCAGCGCCGCGGTCGCGGCGCCGATGCCGCTGGTCGCTCCGGTCACCAGAGCCACGCGCCCGGCCAGATCAACAGAACCCATGAGGGCCGTCCTTCGTATCGAAAAAGGGAGGGCCGACCGGGGATGCGGCGGACCGCGTCCCGTCGCCCCGTCACCCCGTCCGTGAGGTGACGGGAGTCCAAAGCGCCCGGGCCGCGAGGGGATTCCACCCGTGCCATAGGCGAATCCGATGGCCGCCATCAGGGCGGGGCCCGCCTCGCCCATCCTGCCCGCCGCCCGCGCGTCCGTGCGGGGCCGCAGGCACCGGCCGGAGCCGGGTGCGAGGGTCATAGGGGGTGCTTATGGCCGCTCTCGGTGAGGCGTATGGCCGAGGGTCCGATGCCCCCGCGCCCGTCCCGGGTCGGGTGCCCCGCACGGCGCACGGGCGCACCCTTGGCCGCCTCCCACGCGTCCCGTCCCAGGCCTCGGTGGGTCGATCGCCCTGCTGACGGTGTCCGAAGCAGTCCCCGCACCCGCCGGACCCAGCGGTCGCGCCCTGAGCCCTGGCGGGGACCGAGGCACCAGCATCCCGCCCGAGCCGCCACAAACGGTGAAGTATATCAACTCCCGTTGACCATGGCTTACTTCACACCTTGACGGAACTGGTCTGGACCTTTAGGTTCACGGGTCAGCCGAGCACCGTCCGGCGCGCTCACCCTTCGCGAGGTGAACGCGCCGGATGCCACCCCCCACCTGAAAGGCCACGCCCCTTCATGGCGAGATCCGTCTCCGCAGCCGTCGTCACCGCCGCGCTGGGCATCTCCGCATGTCTGCTCACGGCCTCCCCCGCCCAGGCCGCGACCGGCGCCGTCACCGGCCTGGCCGGCAAGTGCCTCGACGTCGCCGGGGCCGACCCGGCCGACGGCACACCCGTCCAGCTCTACGACTGCAACGGCACCGGCGCCCAGCAGTGGACGGTCGGCAGCGACGGCACGATCCGCGCCCTGGGCAAGTGCCTGGACGTGACCGGCAATTCGACCACCGACGGCGCCAAGGTGCAGCTGTGGTCGTGCACCGGCGGCGCGAACCAGAAGTGGACCGTCACCGCCGCCCACGACATCGTCAACCCACAGGCGAACAAGTGCCTGGACGTCACCGACAACAACTCCGCCAACGGCAGCCGGATACAGATCTGGAGCTGCAGCGGCGGCGCCAACCAGAAGTGGAACGCCCCCACCGGCAACGACGGAACCCCGTCCGGATTCGTGGTGAGCGAGGCGCAGTTCAACCAGATGTTCCCGAACCGGAACCCGTTCTACACCTACAGCGGACTCACCGCGGCCCTCAGCGCCTACCCCGGCTTCGCCAACACCGGCAGCGACACGGTCAGGAAGCAGGAGGCCGCCGCCTTCCTCGCCAATGTCAGCCATGAGACCGGCGGGTTGGTGTACGTCGTCGAGCAGAACACCGCCAACTACCCCACCTACTGCGACTGGAGCCAGCCGTACGGCTGCCCCGCCGGACAGTCCGCGTACTACGGGCGCGGCCCGCTGCAGCTCAGCTGGAACTTCAACTACAAGGCCGCGGGCGACGCGCTCGGCATCGACCTGCTCGGCAATCCCTGGCAGGTGGAGAACAACGCCTCCGTCGCCTGGAAGACGGGCCTTTGGTACTGGAACACCCAGCGCGGCCCGGGCAGCATGACGGCGCACGCCGCGATGGTCAACGGCGCCGGGTTCGGCCAGACCATCCGCAGCATCAACGGATCCCTCGAATGCGACGGCAGGAACCCGGCTCAGGTGCAGAGCCGGGTCGACGCCTACCAGCGCTTCACGCAGATCCTCGGGGTCTCCCCCGGCAGCAACCTGTACTGCTGACCCGCCCTTTCACGTCCGCTCTTCCGCCCCCCCACACGAGGAGTCGAGGTGCGCCCTCCCCTGTCCCGCACAAGAGACCCCGGCGGCACGGCGTTCGCCGGCCGGCGTGCCCGGCGCCTGCGCCGGTCGGCCCCGGTCGCCGCCGTCGCCGCGCTGGCCCTGGCACTCATGCTGCCGGGCCGTGCCGACGCGGCGGTCCTGCGGCTCCTGCCGCAGAACGCCGACGGGCTGGAACAGACCTTCTCCCCCGCCTACGACTACGACGGGGACGGCTGCTACGCCACCGCCGCGATCGGCGCCGACGGCACCCTCAATCCGGGCCTGAAGCTGGGCGGAGACGTCAACGGCCACTGCCACGACTACGCACAGCTGGCGAACGCCAACACCTACTCGCGCGAGAAGTGCGACAACGGCTGGTGTGCCGTCGTGTACGCCAGCTACTTCGAGAAGGACCAGGCCACCCTGGGCCCGGCGGCCATCGGCCACACCCACGACTGGGAACACGTCGTGGTGTGGATCAACGACAACGAGGTCCAGTACGTCTCGGTGTCCCAGCACTCCGGCTACCAGGTCGCTCCCCGTTCCGCGGTCCGCTTCGACGGCACGCACCCGAAGGTCGTCTACCACAAGGACGGCGTCTCCACCCACGACTTCCGGTTCGCCAACGCCAACGACGAACCGCCGGAGAACGTGACCGGCGGCTGGTTCTACCCCCGCCTGGTGGGCTGGAACGGCTATCCGCCCGGCTTCCGCGAAAAGCTCATGAGCGCGGACTTCGGCGCCGCCACCATCAAGATCAAAGACGGTGATTTCGTGTACGCGCTGGCGCACTCCATGCCGTCGGGCATCCCCTTCGACCCCAACGGCTGACCTCGCGGGAGGCGCCGCCGCACCGGCCGTCGGCGCACCGGGGACGGCAGCAGCTTCCCCGGTGCGCCGGGCATTCCCGCCCCCTCCGCGACGCGCGCGTACGGGCGGCACGGCAGGGGTACCCGCGAGCGCGGAGAGCGATGTGAGCCGAAGTGAGGAGGGACCCATGGCCACCATGACCATGCCGACGGCGCTGAAAGCGGCGGCCAAGCCGCTGACGGCCGGAAAGTCCACGGCCAAGGCCGCGTCGACCGCTCCCACCTGGTCCCTGCGGGTGGTTCGCAAGCTCGGCGGCGAGAACGTCGTCGACGTGCTCACCCGCCAGCACCGGCAGATCAGGCTCGGCTTTCTGCGGGCCGCGCTGCCCGGCCCGTGGCGCCGCCGGAACTTCGACCGGCTGATGCGGCTGCTCGCCGTGCACGAGGCCGCCGAGGAGGCGCACGTCCACCCCGTCGCGCGCCGTGCGCTGCAGCACGGCCGCGAGCTGGCCGCCCGCCGCCGCAACGAGGAGAAGGAGGCCAAGGAGCTGCTGGTCGCGCTGTGGCACACCGGCCCGGACGGGACCGGATACCTACGACGTCTGAACGAGGTCCGGCGCGCGGTCACGCGGCACGCCGCCCGTGAGGAGCGGGAGGAGTTCAGGGCGCTGCGGCAGGCCGTCAGCGCGCCCCGGCTCCGCATGCTCGGGGCCGAGGTCAAGCTCACCCAGGCCTACGCGCCGACCCGGCCGCACCGCTGGGTCAACAACGAGGCCGCCAACAAGCTGGCCGCGCCGGTCCTGGGGCCCGTCGACCGTGCGCTGGACGCCGTACGCCGTCGCAGGGGCTCCTGACGGTGCTGGCTCGCTCGCCGCGGCGCGGCACATCCGGCCGTGTCCGCCGCCGCTCCGGGCGGCCCGGCGCCCTCGGCTCGGGCTGAGTCAGGCTCCCTGCCAGCCGTCGAGGTGCAGCACGTGCTCCAGCGGCAGCCGCGGTCCCGGGCGGAACGAGGCGCGCAGCGGGTAGGCCGTCGGCAGCAGTGCGCCCTGGCGGACGGTGGGCGGCAGGCCCAGCAGGTCGGCCACCTCCCGCTCACGGTCCAGATGGACGGCCGTCCACGCGGTGACCAGGCCACGGCTGCGGGCGGCCAGCGCATAGTTCCAGGCGGCGGGCAGCAGTGACCCCCACAGACCGGCCTGGTTGCCCGGGGGCAGCCGCCCGTCGGGCAGTTCGAGGCACGGGATGACCAGGACGGGCACCCGGTGCAGCCGGTCGGCCAGCGACCGTGCCGAGGCGAGCACGGCGCGGGCCGGTTCGGGCAGCTGCCCCGGCCGCTTCAGCGCGGCGGCGTTGCGGTCGTGGAAGGCCGCCCGGTACACCTCGGCGATCTGCGCGCGCCGGTGCGGGTCCGTGACCAGGATCCAACGCCAGTTCTGCCGGTTGTTGCCGTTCGGGGCCTGCAGCGCGATGCGCAGGCAGTCCTTGACGAGCTCCGGGTCCACCGCCCGGTCCAGGTCCAGGCCGCGCCGCACGCAGCGCGTCGTGGTCAGCAACTCCTCGCAGGTCAGCGTGGGTTCGTCGATCACGGCAGCAGCACCGCCCGGACGATGAGCGCGAGGTAGGTGGTCACGACGAAGCCCGTCGCGGCCGGCGTGGGCCAACCGTCGCGTCGCGCGCCGAGGAACCGCCGGGTGCCCCAGGCGGGCAGGGCCGCCGCCAGGCAGGGCAGCAGGCCGAGCGGGCCGTCCGGCGCGAACAGCAGCACCTCGCAGCCCACCGCGCCGGCGGCGAAGCCCGCGGTGACCGCCGCGCTGCGGCGCGGGCCGAGGTCCGCCGAGTACAGGCGAGCACCGGGCCGCGCCTCCCAGGCCGTCTTGCGGGCGAACTCGAAGTGCAGGAACACGCACGCGCTCAGGGCGAGCAGCGCCGCGCCGCGCCAGTCGGCCGTGACCGTTCCGGCGGCGACGAGGGAGCCGTACACGTAGGCGCCGAGCAGCACCTGGACCGGGTAGGTGACCGTCAGACCGAGCAGCTGCCGTTCGCGCACGGCGCGGGACAGGCGCTCCAGGACGGCGAGGGCCAGCGCGTACCCGTGGGCCGCGAGGAGCAGCAGGGCCGCCCCGACCGAGAGGACGGCGTTCAGGGCCGTCGTCACGACGGTGATCGCCGCCATCGCGCCGCGCAGTTCGGCAGCGGTGATCGCGCCGGTGACGAGCGGCCGGTCCGGGTGGTGCACGCGGTCGTGGGCGAGGTCCTTCTGCTCGTCCAGCATCCGCAGGAACAGCAGCGCCAGGACGACGCTCACGACCCGCAGCCAGGTGGCGCCGGTGGGCCGCCAGGCCGTGCCCGTGGCGGTGACCGCCGAACTCTCCAGGGCGAGAACCCACAGCAGTCCGTAGGTCACATAGACGTGCGGCGGGAACATGCGCAGCACGAAGCGGCCCAGTCTGGCGGCCACTTGGGCGGCGGGGACGGGGGTCACCGAGGGGCTCTCCGGGTGCGGGCGTGGGGCCGGCCTCATGCGGCCCCGTGGGCGGCCGGGGCCGCGAGAGCGCCCGCGAGGGCGTCCGGGTCCGGGTCGGCGAGCCTGATCCGGGCCTCGGCGGCGACCGCGCCGGCCTGGTGCAGGGTGCACTCGATGTCGGCGCCGGGCAGGACCTCGGCGGTGCTGCACCGCAGCGGGAGGTCCATCTCGGCGAAGCGGCGGAACCGCGCGGACAGCCCGACGGGCAGCGCCGTGGGGGCGCGGACGGTGCCGGCGGCCACGGCCGCGGTGAGCGCGAGCTGGCGGAAGGCCTCCAGCTCCAGCATGCCGGGCACGTGGTCGACCCAGTGGTCGTACAGGGCCGGGTGCGTGGTGTCGGCGACCACGTGCGCGGTGCGGGTGCCGTCGTCGGCGGTGCGCGGCGGGGAGATGACCGTGTTGGCCGGGTCGCGGCGGCCGACGAGGGCGGGGTCGACGCGGGCTCCGGGCAGGGCGACGGGCACGTCGGGCAGGCCGAACGCGCGGCGCAGGTCGGCCCGCAGCCGCTGCCAGTCGTCGGGGGGCATCCACGAGTAGGCGATGCGGGCCAGCAGGGCCTCCCGGGCGCCGATGGCCAGGGTGAAGCGCAGGCGCAGGCCGGTCACCGCGGCCCGCGAGCGGAACCGCTGCTCGACCCGCGTGGTGATCACGGCTTCGGTGGGACGGTCGCCGCAGCTCAGGGCCGCGGGGTCCGGCACCTCGAACTCGACCGCGCGCAGCAGGAACTTGTGTCCCTGCGGCACGTCCAGGTAGCGGTGGGCCACCACGAAGATGCCCTGCCTGCACGCCTCCAGCAGGAGCAGCGGATCGTGGCGGCCGCGGGGGCCGAGGGTGTCGTGGTAGAAGGCGTGGCGGCGCGGAAGCTGTGCGGCCAGCCGGAGTTCGTCCTCGCCGTGGCGCTCCGCGTCGGTCAGGAAGACCTCGGCGACGGCGGCGCGGTGCACCAGCTCCTTCGGGAGTGTACGGGTGAACTGCATGGGCCGCTCCTCAGCCGCGCCTCGCGCGGACGGTGTCCAGGTGGCGGCGCCAGGTGCCGGCGTCGGCCCCGTCGAGCACGGGGGCGCGGCCGGGGTGCCGCATGGGGAGCACGCTGGAGCCGACGATGACGGTGTCCCAGGGATCGAGGGCGATGCCCCGCGCCCACGCGGTCTCCAGCAGGGCGCGCGGGGTGGCCGCCGCTTCGGTGCCGGCGTGCCGGGACACGGCGTCGCGCACCCGGTCCACGGCAGGCTCGAAGTCGAGGTCGCGGGGCTTGGTCGCCGCGTACAGCCGGCCCGTCAGCTCCAGGGCCTGCGCGGTGCGGTCCTCGCCGGCCAGGGCGGAGCGCACCAGGCGCTCGCGTGCGGCGTCGTCGAAGTGGACGGCCAGTTCCCGGAGCACGTCGGCGGGTTCGTCGGGTGTGTGCACCAGGTTCAGCAGGTAGCTGTAGCGGCCGAGGGCGTGGCGCAGCTGTCCCGGCCGGCGGGCCTCGGGGTCCGTGGGTCCCTTGAGCCGGGTGAGTTCGACCGATGCGGGGATGTCGAGGTCGTGGTCGGGGCGGACGAGCAGCACGAGGGCGTCGGCGTCCTCCAGGAAGAGCGCGGCGAGCCTCCTGCGGTAGGGGGTGGCGAGGTTCCACTGGAAGTACCACAGTGCGCGGATCATGGTGCGGGTCAGCCGGGTGACGTCCGCCGCGACGATCCTGAAGCCCTGTCCGGCCAGCCAGTCCACGGCGGCGTCCAGCCGGCGGGCGACCACGGCGTCCGGCTTGAGCAGCAGCGCGGCGTGTTGCTGGGCGAAACCGGTGACGTCGCCGGTGAGGGCGGAGAGTTGTTCGTGGCTCTCCTGGAAGTAGGTGTCCGCGCCGTACAGCCGCTGTTTGCCGGGGTGGCAGGTCAGCAGGGGGGACACGGGTATGCCGTGCGGGGGGCGGGCGTGGGTCATCGGTGGGTGCTCCCGTCGGATCGGGCGGCGGCCGGCCCGCGGCTCGGTGCCGGGCCGAGATAGCCGGTGGTGAGGCAGTGGTCGAGGAGGCGGCGCAGGTACGGCCGTGCGCCCGCCGGCGCCGGACGGCGCGCGAAGGCGGCGGCCTCGGCGTCGTCGAAGTGGACGCGCCGCCGGAAGTAGGGGTCGTACAGGGAGACGACCCGCTCGTGGTACGGGCGTTCGCGGTCGGACAGGGCCGACGCGGAGAACGCGGACGGCGGGACGAACCGCGGTACGTGGAGGGAGGGGTACTCGGCGAGGACGTCGGAGAAGTCGCGCAGGGTCAGCTCGTGGCCGACGGCGTGCAGGGTGCGGCCCTCGGCGTCCCGGAAGCGGCCGGCGGCCTCGGTCACCAGGTCGGCGACGCGGTCGACCGGAACCAGGTCGAGGACGGCGTCGTAGTGGCCGGGCACGGTGCGCACCAGGCCTCTGGTGA
This sequence comes from Streptomyces sp. AF1A, assembly GCF_047340315.1. Classification (NCBI taxonomy): domain Bacteria; kingdom Bacillati; phylum Actinomycetota; class Actinomycetes; order Kitasatosporales; family Streptomycetaceae; genus Streptomyces; species Streptomyces sp. AF1A. Next base: position 31,433 of record NZ_JBLEBI010000041.1, on the reverse strand, counting down.
GGACCCGGAGGACGGGATAGATGGTCTTGAAGTCGCGGACGCGGCCGGTGCGGGCGGCGCCGGTCACGATGCTCGGGCGCACCACGGTCACCGGCAGGCCGTCCGACGCCGCCTTGCGGACCAGGGTCTCGGCGGTGAGTTTGCTCTGCTCGTAGCCGTTGGCCAGGCGCTGGCCGACGTCGAGTTCGTCCTCGCGGGCGGTGCCGTCGCGCTCCCCGCACACGTAGGCGGTGCTGAGGTGCACCAGCGGGGTGCGGCGGGCGAGGGCGAGGCCCAGGACGTGCCGGGTGCCGGTGACGTTGATGCGCTCGTACCGCTCCTGCGGCAGTCCGAAGTCGGTGACGGCGGCGCAGTGCACGATCCGGTCGGCGGTTTCGGCGAGGCGCCGGTCGTCGTCGCTCAGACCGAGGCCGGGGCGGGTGACGTCGCCGTGCAGCCTGATCAACGTGCCCGGGCCGGGGCTGAGTTGTCGGCCGTTGTTGCGGACGATGTCGGGCGTGCGGTGCAGCAGCGCCAGCACGCTGTGGCCGGCGGCGGTGAGCCGGGCGGCCACCTCCGCGCCCACGAAGCCGCCGGCGCCGGTCATCAGCACCGTCATCGGGTCGGGCATCGGTGGGTCCTCCGGTCGGAAGGTCGGTCGGAAGGTGGGTCGGAAGGCCGGTCGCGGTGGGCGCGGGGCCCGGGCCGTCACAGGGCCCGGTGCGGCTCGGCGCCGTTGCCGGCCAGCAGGTCGCGAGCCTCCTCGATGGGCAGTTCCGCATCCAGGTGGGCGCCGATGCGCAGCCAGTCGTAGCCGAGCTGCAGCGTGGCCCGCCAGGTGTCCGCGGATTCGAAGGAGAGCGGGAAGGAGCCGGCGCCCATGGTGGTGCGCACCAGGGCGATGCACGCGCGCAGCTCGGTGAAGAGCGCCTCGCCGTCCGCCGCCGAGTCGACGGTGCGCCGCAGCAGCTCGCCGGCGCGCCGCCCGATCGGCCGGGTGGCGGGCGGCAGCAGGTCCAGGCGGCGCACGAGGTCGGGGTCGGCGGGCAGCGGATGGACGCCGTGGGCGCTGAACAGCCCGCGCAGCGCGGCCTGCACGGCCCGCCGCGCGGTGAGTTCGGCGACCCGCCACTGTTCGCGCCGCAGGGCGCCGGTCAGGTCCTCGACGGCGTTCTCGACGACCACGTTGGCCCACACCAGGGCCATGGCCGCGGCGGCGAACCGGTCGGCGGGCAGCGGTATCAGGTCGACGGCGCGCGGGCCGGTGACGGCGGCGCCGCGCACCGACAGCAGCGGTTGCGCGGTGGAGGGCGGCGGGGTGACGGGGCCGGGCGGGGCGGCGAGCGGCAGCGACGGGGTGACCGTGCCGCCGCCCTTCCACGCGAGGCGGATCAGCCCGTGGCGCAGGAAGGCGGCCAGCAGCGGGCCGGGGTCGGCGACGCCGGTGTCCGCGGCCGTCTCCAGGACGCGGGGCAGCGGCCGGCCCAGCACGAGGGAGCGCCAGACGGCACCCGCGTCGTCGCCCAGGGCGAACACCTCGCGCCGGCCGCGGATGACGTGGACCCGTTCGCCGGTCTGCCAGGTGGTCACCCCGGCCACCCGTTCGACGGTGAGCCGTTCGGGCCGCCGGGAGACGCCGGTGAGCCCGAGCTCTCCGGCGAAGGCGAGGCATGCGGTCACGTGGTCCCGGGCGGCGCCGGGGTCGCCCGCTGCCGGGTCGGCCGCCTCCAGCTCCCAGTAGCGGTCGCGTACGTCCGTGCGGCCGGCCCGGTCCAGTTGCAGGGACAGCCACTTGGGTTCGAGGTACGTCTCGCCCCGGTCCGCCGCCCAGGACTTGACGGTCTGCAGGAGCCCGGCACGGGCCCAGTCGACCGCCTCGTCGCTCTCGCCGAGGCACAGCAGCGCCGTCGCGTGGCGCAGGGACTGGCGGGCCCGGTGCGCCCACCAGTCGGCCATGATCCGGCGGAACCGCTCGACGGGCAGCAGCGCCCTGACCTCCTCCAGCAGGGCGTGGCCGCGCAGCGGATGGCCGTGCAGCAGCCGCTGGCAGCGGTTGAGGAGATCCTCCGAGAGCCGGCCGGGCCGCCGGGCTCCCCGCTCCACCGCGCGCAACTGGTCGGCGAGTTGCCGCACCGACCGGGTGCGGATCTCCACCCGGTGGCCGTCGACGAAGAGCAGTGACGGCATGGTCGGCAGGTCGTCGTCGCGGCGCCCGACGAGCAGGAAGTCGACGTCGGAGGAGGGGTTGCCGAACCCTTCCGCGATGGAGCCCTCGAGAGTCACGGCCCACTCGGTGCCGTGGGGCAGTTCGGCGAGGGACTTGTCGAGCAGGTCCTGCAGCTGCTCCTCGGTGAGGATCACGGTCGTACCTCCGTTCGGCGGCCGTCCCGGGTGGCGCTCGCGACGTCGCCGGGCGGATCGGCCAGCACGGTGACCGTGCCGGCGGCGCCGTCGACGCGCAGCACGGTGCCGGTGCGGATCTCGGTGGTGACGTCCTTGACCTGGACGACGGTCGGGATGCCCCACTCACGGGCCACGACGGCGACATGGGTGAGCGGGCTGCCGCGTTCGATGACGAGGGCGGCGGCCGAGGGCAGCGCGGCGGCCCAGCCGGGGTCGGTGCGGTAGGTGACCAGGATGCCGCCGCCGATGTCGCGGGGGGTGTCGGTGACGACGGCTGGCCCCACGGCGACTCCGGGGCCGCAGGGGGTGCCGCGCAGTTCACGGGCGCCGGTGCGGGCGGCCGGGCCGCGGGTCCAGCCGGCCCGCTCCAGGTTCCCCGACCAGTACGGGGCGCCGCGGGTGGTGAAGCGGGACGGGGCGTGCAGGGCGGCGTCGGCGGCCAGCCGCCTGCGGCGCAGCGCGGCCAGTTCCCGCAGCTCGGTGTGGGCGGCCATGCCCTCGTAGGCGCCGCTGATCTCCTCCAGGCGCAGCATGAAGACGTCGTCCCAGGCGTCGAGGGCGCCGGCCCGCTCCAGGTCGCGGCCCAGGGCACGCAGCATGCGCTTGGCGGCGCCGAAGGCCCTGGTGCGGCAGAACCGGAGCCGTTCCCGGTCGGCGAGCGCTGCCCTGGCCTTCTTCCGCACCAGCTCGTACACCAGGCGGCGCGGGCCGCGCAGATGCTCGTCGAGATGGGCGTCGGCCTCGCCGCCGCGGTCCGGAGCGCACGCGCCCGCGGTGTCCCCCAGCGCGTCGCGCAGCAAAGTGAACAGTCCGGCCGGGTTCTCGCGCAGGTCGGGGACCTCCAGCTTGAGTTCGTCGGGGCTGCGGTAGCCGTAGTCGGCGAGGTACGCGTCGACGGCGGACAGGAACCGGGTGTGACCGGCCTCCTGCAGGGCCCGGTAGGCCTCGGCGTCGGGGGTGCGCTCCAGCAGGCGCAGGACCTCGGCGTCGGCGCGCGCCCGGTCGGCCAGCTCGCGCAGTGCGCGCGCCGGTTCGGCGGACTCCACAAAGCCGCCGGGGGCGGCCGCGGCCCAGGTGAACCACTCGGGGGCGTCCGGCAGCCATCTGCGGGTGAGCAGGGCGAGTAATCCCACGGAGAGCAGGATGGTGGCGTCCAGAACCTGCATCGGGCCCCATTTCTCGATGAGGTCCCGCTGCAGCCGGCGGAAACGGCGGTGGGTTTCGTCGCCGGGGAGACTGTCGTAATCGACATTGTTGAAGATCGCGTAAGCCCGCTGGAAATCCCGGTGAAAGGTGTCCACGGATTTCCCGATGGTGAGGAATCTCCGCGTGAAGACGACCGTGCGCACCAGGCGTGAGAACCGGCCTCGCAGCCCGCGTCGCGGAGTGAACGGATGGAGGGTGTCGGCGACCTCGTCGGGAATGCTCTCGGCGACCCCGAGGGCTTTCTCCAGCACGCGCCGGTTGAGCGGGTACAGCGGGGCCAGGCGCACCATGCGGTACCAGTGGAGCAGGTTGTAGTAGACCCGTCCGTGGACGTAGCCGAGCAGGTGCGGGGTCCACTCCGCGACCTCGCGCAGCTGCTCGCCGCGGACGCCCAGCGCGCGGGCGTAGCCGTCGTACACCTTGGCGTAGGTGTCGGCCGCGAAGCTGAAGGTGAGCGGGGAGACGACGCCGCTGAAGCTCTCGATGATGTTGGAGTTGTCCCATATCCGCAGCTCTCCCCGGGGCTGCGGGGCGGGAGCCGGGGTGGTGACCGGCCGGCTCTGCAGGATCCACAGGGTGCCCTCGGCCAGGGCCCACTCGATGTCCTGCGGGGCGCCGAAGTGCCTGGTGACGCGGAGCCCGGTCTCGTGCAGCCCGGCCAGGTCGGCGCGGGTCAGAACCGGCGCGGCGCGGTCCTCGTCGGCCACGGGCGAGACCTGGCAGCCCGGCCCGGGCCCGGCGTCGTAACGCTCCCGCTTGTCGCCGATCACGGTGCTCAGCGGCTCGCCGGTGGCGGCGTCCAGGACGACGGTGTCCGCGTCGACCGCGCCCGAGACCAGCCCCTCCCCCAGTCCGTGCACCCCGCTGACCACGTGGCGGTCGGTACGACCGCTCGCCGGGTCGGCGGTGAACAGCACGCCGCTGCGCTCGGCCGGCACCATGCGCTGCACGACGACGGCGACGCCGGCCCCGCCGGGGGGCAGCCCGTGCCGGGCGCGGTAGCGCAGGGAGCGTTCGGAGAAGGCGGAGGCCCAGCAGCGGCGGACATGGGCGGTGACCTGGTCGAGGCCGCGGATGTTGAGGAAGCTGTCGAACTGTCCGGCGAAGGAGTGCCGGGCGCCGTCCTCCTCGGGGCCGGACGAGCGGACGGCGACCGCGCCGCCGCCGGCGTGATGGTAGGCCAGGGCGATGGCCTCGGTGATCCGCGCGGACAGCGGCGCGGCCTCGATCCGGTGCGCGATCTCCTCGGCCACCTGCCCGGCCCTCGACTCCCAGCCGGCGTCGAGCAGCCGTGCCAGGTGGTCGTCCAGCCCGCTGTCGTGGCAGAACTCCGCGAAGACGTCCAGGCCGAGGACGGACCAGTTCGGCACCTGGAAACCTGACGCGGTCAGCGCGTGCAGATTCTTCCCTTTTCCCCCGGCCCGTTCGGCCATCAGGGAATTGTCACTGGACGGCGTCAGAACGTGCAGTGACCGGTGTCCGGATGTCGTGGGGAGCGACAACTCGTTGCCCTTTCAAGGGAGTTACGCAACCATGTCGGACGATCTCGCCCGCCGGTTTCACAGCATGACCGGTCCAAACATGTGACGGGACCTACGGTGTCGTTTTTCGGACGTCGTAGTGATTTCAATTTCTCGCCGGGCCGCCGTCTCCGGCGGACGGCATTCGAAATGCGCCCACCTGCGGCACGGCCATGCCGCGGACGCGAACGCGTCCCTCGTGGACGGCCAGGGTGCCGGCGCGAGCGCAGGTCGCGTCCGCGAGCAGCGCCGACCGGGCCGGCGCACGCTTCAGCGCCTTGCCGACGTCGTGATCCAGCATCTCCGCCGCCCTTGCGCCGCACACCACCGAGGGGCCGCCGGTCCTGGCACCGGACCCGCGGGCGCCGCCGGCGCCGCTTCCCTCCCGGCTGTGCCCCTTCCGGGCATCCTCACGCCTGCCTTGCGGAAAAACGGTGACTCTGCCTTCATGGACGCACTTTTGCTGACTTTCGGGCACGGCACCGCCGATCGCGAGCGGATCATCTCTCTGCTGCAGGGCGCCCGCGTCGAGGCCGTCGTGGACGTGCGCATCGCGCCCGGGAGTCGCCGCGACCCCGAACTGTCCCGGCACCGGCTGGTGAAGTGGCTGCCGGACCACGGGATCGCCTACCGGTGGGAGCCCGGTCTCGGCGGGTTCCGCAGGCCGCCTCCCGACAGTCCCGACACGGTGTGGCGCAACTACTCGTTCCGCGGCTACGCGGCCTACACCCGCACCCGTCCGTTCGTCACCGCGATGGACGAGCTGCTGCGCCAGGCCGCCGAGATCCGTACCACCGTGATGTGCGGCGAAGCCCTCTGGTGGCGCTGCCACCGCCGTCTCATCGCGGACTTCTCGGTCCTCGCCCGCGGCGTGCCGGCCTCCCACCTCCTGCACGACGGCCGTATCAGCGCGCACACCGTGACGCCCGGCGCACGGCTGCGCGAGGACGGACTGCTCGTCTACGACGGCGCGGTGTAGCGGCCACCGGGTGGCGCCGCCGGTTCACGTCCGGCTCAAGCCCTACGACGTCGACGCGCGCGGCGCGCCCACCGGCGGACGCGGCGTGCCGGGGCCGGTCACCCCAGCCCGGAGGCCCCCCTCAGGCCTCGCGACCCGTCGCGGCATCCAGCCCCCGGCCAGGAACCGCTCCCCGTCGCAGCGGACGGCCCCAGCCGGGGACCGCTCACCTCGGCCGCAGACGGCCACCCGTCCACGACGGCGCCGCGTAGCAGCCGCCGGGCGCTGCCACCGGTCCGCGTCCGGATCAAGCCCTACGGCCTCGACAGGCGCGCGCCCACCGGAGGACGCGGCGTGCCGGGGCCGGTCACCCCGCCCCGGCAAGGCCGCCTCTCAGGCCTCGCGGCCTGTCGCGGCATTCAGTCCCCAGCCGAGCGCGAGTGACCCACCGCTGCCCCCGGGGGCGGACGGCTCGCCGCCGGCCTCGCTGAAGGCATTGAGCCCCTCCACGAGCGCCAGCCGCTGGGCCGGCCGCAGGCGCCGGACGATGGCGGCGATCTCCGACCGGCGACGGGCCATCACCGTCTCGACCGTTCGCCGCCCCTCCTCGGTGACCCGCAGCAGGGTCTCCCGGCGGCTCTCGGGATTGGGCTGCCGGTCCGCGAGCCCGGCCGCGATCAGCCGGTCCACCATGCGCATGGCCGTCGACGGAGCGACGTGCAGCGCATCGGCCAGGGCGACCAGCTTCGTGGGACCATCGTCGGCGAGCACGACCAGCATCCTGAACTGAGCCAGGGTGACCCGCTCCTCGACCTCGGCGAGCGAGCGGGCCGAGACCGCCACCAGCAGCCGGGAAGCGGTCAGCACGGCTCGCGTGACCGCGTCGACATCGTCCTGTTCTCCCGCCGTCCCGATCTCCGCCATACGTCCTTTCTACCGCGCTCGGCCACCTGCTCCCCCGTAGCACGAGCGCGACCGCGTCCTCGGAGCGGCGCCGTCGCGCACCGGCGGGCCGGAGACGGCCTCCGCGCCCAGAGTGGTACGCCCCTCGCCAAGGGTCTGCGCAGCCCCGTCCGGTCGGCAACCCGCGCGGGCGATGGGCGCGCGCACGCCGTTCGCGGCGGGGCCCGCGAGCGCCGGCCATGTCACGGGGGCCGGGCCGTCCCCGAGCCGTTCCGGGCTGCGCCGCCCTCTCGGCGGGAATAAGGTGGCTATGAAGGGGCATTCCCCTGCCTCGCCGGAGCCTGAGCGGGCGGATCGCCTCAAGTTCACGGCATCCGGGCTCACTTCGGGACCGGGGGACTCGGCGGCGCCGGGGCCGGCGCGTGCAGGCCCGTACGGCCGACGCGAGGAGAAGCAACATGACCACTACCGGTGTTGGGGCACGCCGCAGAGCTCCGGCCGAACTGAAGCCCGGCGGCGTGGAGTCGGAGAGCCACCCGTGGAAGATACGCCTGGTCGACCACCACGTTTCGGAGGAGAGCGAGGCGGCAGCGGCGTTCCTGGAAGCGCAGGAGCAGGGAAAGATGGCGGTGTTGCCGCCCAACAGTTCGGTCGCGCTGCAGGCCTTCGCGCGGCAGATCGAGCCGGGCCGGCGGAACGCGTCCGGCCCGCCGGCCGCCTCCTCTCGACCGGCACGCGCACCCCGGAGCCGGGAGCGGGCCGCCCCGTGAGCGAGGACCGTGACGATGGCCGGGAGCGCGCCGCCGAAGGCGGACGGAGCGGTGACGAAGGCGGACGGAGCGGTGACGCCGAACGCGGCGACACCGAACGCCGGGCGACCGAGAAATTCATCGCCGATCTGCTCGCGCGGGGTGAGGCGGTCTTCGAGGGGGAGGAGCCGACGCCGCGCACGACGCACGTCGTCAAGCGCGCGGACGACGGACGGCTCACCGTCCGCCGCCTGCGCTTCCTGCGCTGATGCCGCTACCCGCTCAGTCGAAACACCGCCGGGTGAGGGCGAGCCCCTCGCCGGTCGAACTGCGCGAGATTTCATGGGTCTTGAGCCGGGACGGATTGTCGTCGACGAACGCCGCATCGGAGCGGTGTTCCTCGGGTACGTACACGCGGCCGCGACGGAAGAGGTCCTCCAGGTACGACGTGGCGACCCGCTCGGGGTCGGCGGGCCGCAGAGAGCCGCCGGCCGGGGCGGAGCCGGCGATGCCGAACCGGCGTTCCTGCGCCGGTGCGGAGAGGGTGAGCGGCTGAGTGACGCCGTACGCCGCCCCGTGGATCGTGACGGGCGTCAGTCCCTCCTCGTCACCACCGCCCGGCTGCACGTCGGTCATTCCGGCGCCCCGGCGTGCCACCTCCGGCTCGGTGACGGACACGGCGGCCTCCAGCGAGAGAATGCCGTGCCGGACGAACGCCGAGCGCAGGGACTGACCGTACCTGCCGCCGTTGCGGCGCTGGTCCGCGGCGATCATGTGACCCGCGACCTGCGCGTAGTAGGCGGACACCACGGGCGCGGACACCACGGCGTCCACCAGCAGCTGTCCCGCGATCTCGGCCGCCGCGGCCAGACCGGCCTGGTCCTGCAGGTCCTGCTGCCGGAAGATGCCGGCCACGATCTTCAGGAAGGCCCCGCTGAACACCCTGGAGAACGAGTGCGGTTCGCTGCTGAGCGTGTTCGCGGGTCCGCTGGGCGGCAGCTCCACCGGGTCCCGGTAGAAGAAGCTGTTCGACAGGTTGCGCAGGCAGTCCCGGTCGACCCCGGTCGGGTGGCCCTGGCGGATCGCCCAGCCCAGTTGCTCGGCCATCCTCGACACCCTCGAGGACATTTCCAGGTCGCCCTGCGTCTCGGCCAGGACCGCGATCCGCAGCGACTCCAGCTGCAGGGAGCCCAGCAGGGCGCTGATGTCCCCGAAGGCCTCGTGCAGGGCAGCCGTCTCGGCGCTCGCCGCGTTGAACAACTGGGGCCGCAGGGCGTCGAGTACCGCGTGTCCCGCCTCGTGTTCGACGACCTCGTTGCTCTCGCACGCGGCGACGGTGACACCGGCCACCGTGCGGCGGAAGAACCACAGGCCTCGGCGGTCGTAGTAGGCGTTGAGGTCGATTCCCGCGTTGAGGTGGGCGGTGAGGGCGCGGCCGACCGTCGGATGCCACTGCGTTCCGGCCGGCACCAGTGAACCCCAGGTCTGGCCGGCCCTGCTGAGGGCATCGGCCGCCACCCAGTAGCGGAACGCCTCGGTGCCCGGCCCGGCGCTGTCCGGCTGCGGCGCGGTCTCCGCGATGGCCATGGGGAACGGCTGGGTGTCGAGTTGCGGCACGGGATGCGGTACGGGGACGTTGACCTGCGGCGGGTATCCGGGGTCGTCCTCGTACACCAGAACCGTCGGTGTGGTGACGTGTTGTTGCACCGTCATGGAGCCTCCCTGGTCGGAGGGATTGCGGATGGCGGAATCCCCCCACCGGGAGACCTTTCGGCAAGGTTCCCTCGGGACCAGTACGCGGCCCCGGCAGCACCGTGTCAATCCGAACAGGGGGCAGGCGACGCGCGCCCTGCGGCCGGTGGCGACGGCCCCACATGGGCGGCGCGGGCGTACGCACGTGCAGGTGCACGAAGCGCCGGGATTGGGCCGATCGGGTGTTGGCGGTGGGCGGGGTCCCCTGCGAACGGCGGGGCCGGGCCCGAGCGGTCGGGGGCCCGGGGCGAGCTGTGACCTCTCTCACCCGGCGCTGCCCGGGCGGCGCGCGAACTGCCTGGCCGGCGGCCTTCCGGCCCGTCCCGCCCCGCTCGTTGGCCGGATACGTCAGTGATCTGGCATTGCAGCCAGTGCGAGATCCGATACAGGCTGTGACCGTGTTGGAGCGACGTGTGGTTGTGGTGGTGTACGCGGGAGCGATGGCGCTGGACATCACCGGACCGATAGAAGTGTTCGATACGGCGAATCGGCTCCTGGGCGCCTCGGGCATCCCCTACCGGACCGACTTCGTCTCCGCCGACGCGCCGCTGGTGCGCATGAGTTCGGGGGTGGTGGTCGAGGCCGCACCGCTTCAGGCGGGGCAGGGCCCGATCGACACGCTCCTCGTGCCCGGCGGATGGAGTCTGCACGAGGCCCTCCGGGACGAGGCGCTCGTGTCGTGGATCGGCCGGGCGGCGGCCAGGTCGCGCAGGGTCGCCTCCGTGTGCGGAGGATCCTTCCTGCTGGCCGAGGCGGGCCTGCTCGACGGCAGACGCGCGACCACGCACTGGGCGTACAGCGAGGCGATGAAGTGCCGCTATCCCGATGTGACGGTGGACGCCGAGCGGATCTTCGTCTGGGACGGCCGCTTCGTGACCTCCGCGGGTGTGTCGACGGGCATCGACATGGCGCTGGCCCTGGTGGAGGCCGATCACGGATCGGCTCTCGCGCTGGAGACGGCACGCTATCTGGTGCTCTTCCTCAAGCGGCACGGAGGGCAGTCCCAGTACAGCGCCGTACTCGACGCCCAGTTGGCCGACCGTCCGCCGATCCGGGAGGCGCAGGAGTGGATTCTGGACCACCTGGACCGTCCGCTGCCCGTGGCCGAGATCGCGCGGCGGGCCAACATGAGCCAGCGCAACTTCGCCCGGGTCTTCCGGCGCGAGGTGGGCACGACACCCGCCCAGTACGTCGAGCGGACGCGCATCGCCCGTGCACGCGAACTGCTGGAGACCACGGACCTGACGATCAGCCAGATAGCCGGCCGCTGCGGATTCGCCACCACCGAGACGTTCTTCCGCTCGTTCGGACGGACCCTGGGGCTCACTCCCGGGGAATACCGGCACCGCTTCCAGGTGGTCTCGCCGTCCGGCCTCGTCGACCGGCACCACGAGAGGGAGGGCAGCCCCGCATGACCACCACGACCTCGGACTTACCCGAGCCGAGGACGGTACGCCTGGTCGACCATCTGGCCGCGGAACTCGCCAGGGCAGGCGTCACCCACATGTTCGGCGTCGGCGGAGCGAACATCGAGGACCTGTACGACGCGGTGCACCGCGGCGGCGCCGTCCGCGGCGTGGTCGCCAAGCACGAGTTCTCCGCCGTCACCATGGCCGACGGATACGCACGTACGACCGGGCGCCTCGGCGTCGTCGCCGCGACCTCGGGCGGCGGGGCGATGAATCTCGTACCGGGTCTGGCCGAGGCCTACGCCTCCCGGGTGCCCGTGCTGGCGCTGGTGGGCCAGCCGCCGACCGGCCAGGAGGGGCTGGGGGCGTTCCAGGACTCCAGCGGCAAGGCGGGCTCCTTCGACGCCCGGGAGGTCTTCGCACCCGTCTCGCGCTTCTGCGCCCGCGTCGACGACGCCGACTCGTTCGCGGCGCTGCTGCCCCGGGCCGTCGCTGCGGCGCAGGCCGATCCCCGCGGGCCGGCCGTGCTGCTGCTGCCCAAGGATGTGCAGCAGGCGCGGATCAGGGTGCCCGCCCGCGGCGCGGCCCCGGCACCGGGCGGCCCGGCGGCGGCCTCCGCGGCGCGGCTCGACACGGCTGCCCTCGGCGCCGTGTCGGACGCCCTGCGCCGGGCCGGGCGCGTCCTCGTGATCGCCGGTGAGGACGTCGCCGCCGCCGACGCGCGCGGGGATCTGGCGGAGCTGGCCCGGCGGCTCGGGGCATGGGTGGCGGTCACCCCGGACGCCAAGGACGTCTTCGACAACCGTGATCCACGGTTCGCGGGCGTGGCCGGGGTGATGGGTCACGCCAACGTCGCGGACTGTCTGCGGCGTGCCGACCTGTGCCTGCTGGTCGGTACCCGGCTGCCGCTCCTGGCCCGCGGCGGCCTCGACCGGGCCCTGGCCGCCACCGACGTCGTCTGCCTGGGCCCCGAGCCCCCGTTCGTGGCCGGCACCGCGCTGGGCGGGAACCTGCGGGACGCGCTGCGCGCGGTGACCGCCCGGCTGCCGTCGCGCCCGCGTCCCTGCCCGCCGCACGCCGGCCCCCTGCCCATGCCCCTGCCGGGTCCGCCGGTGCGGGCCGGCGAGCGCACCGTCCCCCACGCCCAGGCGGTCGCCGCGGTGGAGGCCGCGCTGCCCCAGGACGCGCACGTCTTCGTGGACGCCGGCAACGCGGGGGCCAGCGCGATCCATCTCCTCCCCGCGCCGCGCCACGGCCGCTTCGTGGTGGCGGTCGGCATGGGCGGCATGGGCTACACCTTCGGCGCCGGCATCGGCGCCGCGCTCGCCACCGGCCGGCGCACCTACGTGCTCGCCGGGGACGGGGCGTTCTTCATGCACGGGATGGAAGTGCACACCGCCGTCGAGTACGACGCACCCGTGACGTTCGTGATCTTCAACAACAACGCGCATGCCATGTGCGCGGTGCGCGAGCGGTTCCTCCAGGGCGGCGTCCGCAGCGACGACCTGTTCGCCCGAACCGACCTCGGCGCCGCGGTGGCCGCCGCGTTCCCGACCCTGCCGGCCACCGGAGCCACCGACGCGGCCCACCTGCGCACGGCACTGATGCGCAGCAACGCGCGCGGCGGTCCCGCGTTCGTCGCGGTGGCCTGCGACCCGCGGGAGATCCCCCCGTTTCTCCCCTTCCAGTCCTTCACCGAAGCCACCGAGAGCAAGGAGGGTTCAGATGAGCGAGGAGTCGTCCACGTTGGCTGACATTCCCGGCCTGGTCCGGATCGAGAACACCGGCAAGGAGGAACTGACCGCCCACTGCATGGAGCTCACCCACGCGGTGTACCCCCACCATCAGGTCTACGGGCAGTACTGCACCATCCACGAGTACGTCGACTGCCCCCCGGAGCAGGCCTACGACTACCTGCGCCAAGGGCACCATCTGGAGGAATGGACCTGCAGCCTGCGGGACTTCGCACCCACTGACACACCGGGGCTGTGGGTCGGTCACGACCGCCTGGAGGACGACACCAGGATCTACTGCAAGGTGCTCGCGAACCCCGAGGCCATGACCGTCGACTACCACTGCGCCTGGGACCAGGGCGAGAAGCTGTGGATGATCTACCTGATGCGTGTCGTCCCGGCCGGGCTGGTGCTCGACAGGCCGGGTTCGGTGATCACCTGGACCAACTGCCGGCACCCCTACTACGACGACAATCCGCACCCCGACCTGTCCCCGCGCCCGGAGCGGCCCTGGGTGGGCGACTACTGGGACCTCTTCTACGCGGGGCACACCGTGGAGATGCGCAACCTCAAGGCGATCCTGGAACACCGCCATCGGGGCGGCCTGCCCGTGAACTCGGCTCCGGCGCGGGCGGTGGCGCGGTGACCACGGTCAGCCTCACCGACGTCGCCTGCTACCTGCCCGGCGAACCGGTCCCCGCGGAGTTCTACACGGAATTCCCCGGTGCCGAGGACAAGCTCCGCCACCATCCCATGTTCAAGGTGCCGCCGTCGCGGCACCACGTGGCCAGGGACGAGACCAACGCGGACATGGTCGAGCGTGCCGTACAGCCCCTGATCGAACGGCACGGCGCGGCCGAGATCCGGGGTGTCGACGTGCTGCTGGTGCACAGCCAACTGCCGGACCTGCCGTTCGTGGGCGCCGGGACGGAGGTGGCGCGCCGGCTGGGCCTGAACCCGGAGTGGCTGGTCGACGTGGCCAACGCGGGCTGCGCGTCCTTTGTGTACATGCTGAAGCTGGCCCGGCAGATCCTCGTGTCCACCGACGCCAGGACCGCGCTGATCTGCAACGCGCAGAGCGCCGCGGGTCAGTGGTTCACCCAGTCCGAGGTGCGCAAGCTCGCCCAGGCGGCGATCCCGGGCGACGGGTGCGGTGTGGGGTACGTGACCACGTCGGCGAAGTCGCCGGTCCTGGACCTGGAGACGCGGCACATCGGGGAGTACGCCGGTGACATGACCGTGGCCGTGGACGACGGCCGCAAGTACTGGGAGCCGGGCGAGTCGCAGCTGCGGATCGGGTTCACCGACGCCAGTGTCGCCAAGGTCCTGGCACGCGGGAACCGCCTCGTCCCCGAGGTGGTCACCGAGCTGTGCCGGCGCATCGGCGTGGCGAGCAGCGACATCGACGTCCTCATCACCAACCAGCCCAACCGCACCTTCCTGCGGAACTGGCGTGAGGCGCTGCAGCTGCCGGCCGAGCGGCACCTGCACACCTTCGACCGGTACGGGAACCTGTTCGGGGCGGCGATCCCGGTCACCCTGGACCGCGCGATCGCCTCCGGGCAGGTGGCGGACGGCGACCTGATCGTGCTCGGGGGATTCGCCCACGCCGGCGACTTCGCCGGTGCCGCCGCCGTTCGCTGGCACGGCGGACGGGGCTGAGCCGTGGACGTCCCCGTGCTGCACCGGCTCGCGCTGAACGAGAGCCCCTATCCCCCGCTGCCCTCGGTGCGCGAGGCGATGCACCGGGTGGTCGCACAGGCCCACCGCTATCCGCAGTTCCGTCCCGACGACCTCACCGAGCGGATCGCCGCATGGTGCCGGGTGACCCCGGACCGCGTCGTGGTCGGCAGCGGATCTGTGGGCGTGGCCCTGCAGTTGCTCCGCGCCGTGGTCCGGCCCGGCGACTCGGTGGCCTACGCCTGGCGCACGTTCGACGCCTACCCGCTCCTGGCCGAGATGGTCGGCGCCCGGCCCGTCCCCGTCCCCCTGACCCCGGGAGGGGACCAGGATCTGGGCGCCCTGCTCGCGGCGCTCGACGACCGCAGCCGCGTCGTGGTGCTGTGCAGTCCCCACAACCCGACCGGAAGCCTTGTCACGGCCGACGCGCTGTCCGCGTTCCTGCGCCAGGTCCCCCGGCGCGTCACCGTGCTGCTCGACGAGGCGTACGTGGAGTTCGCCCGCGACACCGGCCTGCCGGACGCACGGACGCTGCTGGACGCCCATCCCAACCTGCTGGTCCTGCGGACGTTCTCCAAGGCCTACGGCCTCGCCGCCCTGCGGGTGGGCTACGGCCTCGGTTCTCCCCGCCTGGTGGAGCGGATCCGCCGGCAGCAGCTGCCCTTCGGGATCAACGCGGTGGCAGCGGCGGCGGTGCGGGCCTCGCTCGAGGCCGAGAGCGAGGTGCGGCTGCGCGTGGACAGCGTCGTCGCCGAACGCGAACGGCTCCGGGGTGAACTCGTCTCCCTCGGCTGGCAGGTACGCCCCGGTCACGCCAATTCCGTCTGGCTCGCCGCGCCCGACCCGGTCGACGCGGGCGCGGTGGCGCTCACCGTCGCGGGTGTCCAGGCGCGTCACTACCCGGGCGAGGGGCTCCGGCTCACGGTCGGCGACCGGAACGCCAACGACACCGTGCTGACCGCGCTGGCACAAATGCGCCTGCGCCGGGGCGTGTCGCGGGCGTGACACGGGGGCCGCGTCCTGGGGTCGCCCCCTCGCCGCCCCGATCGACGGCACGTGCGACGTGGCGCATCGCATGTCCTCGGGCATCGGGGCAGGGCGGGCCTGGGCGGGCCCGCCCTGCCGCCGAAATCGTCAACAATGTGCGCGACAATGCCATGATCGAACAGCACCGGGACGCGGCTGCCGTCCGGCCCGAGCCCGCCCCGCCGCCTCCACCTGGCGCCGCGCGGCGGCCGGCGGTACGGCGCTCGTGCGTACCCGCCGGCCGCCGCGTTCCGCGCCCGAGGTGCCCTTTCGCGCGCGCCCGGAAGAGGGACGTGCGCGGCCCGACGACGGTACCTAGTGTGGGAACTGCAGATCTGCGACACGGCCGGAAACGAGTGCCGGACCGGCATCGGGGATGGACCAAGGGCGGTTCTGAACCATGAGGGATGTACATCGGCTGGAGCCCGTCTCGACGACACCGGGCAGCGATGCCGTGCGCGCGGCGTGGGAACGGTACGTGCGGGGCGAGGACCGCATCCCGGGCGTACGGCCCCTCGTGGCGATCTCCTGGCACCGCTGCCGGGAGCAGTACCGGGTCGATCCGCACCTCACCGAGGCTCCGCTGGCCGCCGCGCAGCCCGGCCACCCGCCCGAGCACGACGTCGTCTTCGCCGAGCTGGGATTCCGTGCCGCCTCCGTGGCACACGAAGTGGGCAGCCTGGGCGGGGTCGTCACGGTCGCCGACGCCACCGGACGCATCCTGGCCGAGTGGGGTGACCAGGCCACGCTCGCGCGGGCCGGCGAGTCCCATCTGGCGCCCTGGTTCTGCTGGTCCGAGTGCGCGGTCGGCACCAACGGCATGGGTACGGCGCTCGAGGCACACGGCCCGGTACCGATCACCGGCGCGGAGCACTGGTGCGAGGCCTTCCACGACTGGGCCTGCGCGGGCATCGCGGTGCGCGACGTGGTGACCAGGGAGCCGATCGCGGTTCTGAACATCTCCTGCTGGCGCAGCCGGCTGCCCGCGTACGCGGAAAGCTGGCTGGCGCACGCGGCCACCATGACACAGCACCCGCTCAAGAGGCGCGCCCGGGACAGCGGTGCCGAGCTGGTCGCCGCCTACACCCAGGCCCGGGCGCGCTCGCGTGCGGCGCTCGCCGCGCTGGACACCGCGGGAAAGGTGGTGATCGCCGACGACATGGCGAGCGTGCTCCTGGGCGTCCCGGCGTTCGCCCCGGCGGTCGACCCGACGCTGCGGTGGAACCCGGGGCTGCCGGAACTGATCGCGGCCGCCCGGTACGCCACCGCGCAGGCGGCCCACAATCCCGACTGGGTCGGCTCGACGCAGATCTTCGCCCGGCTCGCCGACGAGCCGACCTCGATCAGCATCCGGCCCGTCTTCTCGTCCGGGCACCTGATCGGGAACCTGGTCTCGTTCGGCGCCTCCGACGGGGCGCAGTTGCCCCCGGCGGAGCGGACCGCGCAGCCCCGCATGCAGCCGCGCCGGCTGGTCGCGGTGCGCGACAACCGGATGGTGCTGCTGCGCCTTCCGGAGGTCTCCTTCGCCGAATCGCGGGGAAACGACGTGTGGCTCTCCACCGATCAGGGGCGGCTGCGGGCCGCCTCCCCCAGCCTGGACAAGCTCGAGGGTGAGCTGGCGGACGTCGGCTTCCTGCGGGTGCACCGCCGGTACGTGGTCAACCTCAGCCGCATCCGCGAGATCGAGCGCGGGCTCAAGGGCGAGCTGTCCCTGGTCATGGACGCCCCGACGAACGACATGGTGCCGGTCTCCCGGCGGAACGCGCCGGCCGTGCGCCGCGCGCTGGACATCTGAGCACCTCGGCAGGACCGCTGTTCCGGAAGGAAGATCCCGTGTCAGACAGCCCGGACGCCGTAACCGGCGAGAGGAACGATGTGGGTGGGGGCGGCCTCGGCCTCCCCGCCACCGCCGGGCACCGCACGCACCCGGCCGGGGGCACGAGCAACCGCGACTGGTGGCCGAACCGGCTCGACCTGACGATCCTCCGCAAGCACCAGGCCATGGCCGACCCCCTGGGTGAGGACTTCGACTACGCCGCGGAGTTCCGGACCCTCGACCTCGACGCCCTGGCGCGGGACGTCGACGAAGTGCTGACGACGTCGCAGCCGTGGTGGCCGGCCGACTTCGGTCACTACGGACCGCTCGTGATCCGGATGGTGTGGCACAGCGCCGGGACGTACCGCATCCACGACGGACGCGGTGGCGCGAGCGCCGGCATGCAGCGCTTCGCGCCGCTGAACAGCTGGCCGGACAATCGCAACCTCGACAAGGCGCGCCGGCTGCTCTGGCCGGTGAAGAAGAAGTACGGCCGCGCGATCTCGTGGGCTGACCTGATGGTCTTCGCGGGCAACCGCGCCCTGGAGACGATGGGCCTCAAGACCTTCGGCTTCGCCGGCGGCCGGGCGGACGTCTGGGAGTCCGACGAGGCCGCCTACTGGGGCCCCGAGCAGGCCTGGCTGGGCGACGAACGCCACCGCGGCGTCCGGGAACTGCAGAGCCCGCTGGCCGCCGACCAGATGGGCCTCATCTACGTCAACCCGGAGGGACCGAACACCGTCCCGGACCCGCTCATGGCGGCCCGGGACATCCGCGACACGTTCCGGCGTATGGGGATGAACGACGAGGAGACCGTCGCGCTGATCGCAGGCGGCCACACGTTCGGCAAGACCCACGGCGCGGCCGACCCGAACGCCTACCTCGGCCCCGAACCCGAGGGCGCCCCTCTCGAGGAGCAGGGGCTGGGCTGGAAGAGCGGCTACGGCACCGGAAGGGGCCCGGACGCGATCTCCAGCGGGCTGGAGGGTACGTGGACACCCACCCCGACGCGATGGGACAACAGCTATTTCGAGACCCTGTTCGGCTACGAGTGGGACCTGGAGCTGAGCCCCGCCGGCCTGTGGCAGTGGATCCCGCGCGACGGCGGCGGGGCCGGCACCGTGCCGGACGCCCACGACCCGTCCGCGACACACGCCCCGACCATGCTGACGACCGACCTCGCGCTGCGGCTCGACCCGGTCTACGAACCGATCGCGCGCCGCTTCCTGGAAAGCCCGGACCGGCTCGCGGACGCGTTCGCCCGGGTCTGGTTCAAGCTGACGCACCTCGACATGGGCCCCATCCAGCGCTACCTGGGCCCGCTGGTGCCCCGTGAGACGCTGCTCTGGCAGGACCCGGTCCCCGCCGTGGACCACGAGCTGGTCGGCGCGGCGGACATCGCCGCACTCAAGAGCCTGATCCTCGCCTCCGGGCTGCCGGTCGCCCGGCTCGTCTCGACGGCGTGGGCGTCGGCCTCGACGTTCCGCATCAGCGACAGGCGCGGCGGGGCGAACGGCGCGCGCATCCGCCTGGAGCCGCAGCGGAGCTGGGAGGTGAACGACCCGGGCACGCTGGCACAGGTGCTGCACACCCTGGAGGGGATCCAGAAGTCCTTCAACGGCTCCCGCGCCGGGGGCACGAAGATCTCGCTGGCCGACCTCATCGTGCTCGGCGGGGCGGCCGCCGTGGAGCAGGCCGCCAGGGCCGCCGGGTACGACGTCGAGGTCCCCTTCGCTCCGGGGCGCACCGACGCCACGCAGGAGTGGACCGATCCGGAGTCCTTCGCCGCGCTGGAGCCCACCGCGGACGGGTTCCGCAACTACTACGGCAAGGGCAACCGGCTGCCGCCGGAGCATCTGCTGGTCGACCGCGCGAACCTGCTGGACCTGAGCGTGCCCGAGATGACCGTCCTCGTGGGTGGCCTGCGGGTGCTGGGCGCGAACCACCGGCAGTCGCCGCTGGGTGTCCTCACCTCGGCGCCCGGGTCGCTGACCAACGACTTCTTCGTGAATCTGCTCGACCCCGCCACGCAGTGGCAGCCGACGTCCCCGAGCGCGGACGCCTTCGAGGGCCGCGACCGCGCCACCGGCGAGGTCGAGTGGACCGCCGGCCGCGTCGACCTCGTGTTCGGCTCGAACTCCGAGCTGCGCGCCGTCGCGGAGGTCTACGCGAGCGACGACGCGCGGGAGAAGTTCGTGCGGGACTTCGTCGCCGCGTGGGACAAGGTCATGAATCTCGACCGGTACGACCTTGCCTGACCCGCCGTCGGGGAGCGGATGGCCGCCCGCTCGTGCCGGCGGTGGCATATCGGGTGCGAACGGCGGCTGGTCGCGGCTGGACGGCATGCGCCGCCCGAACCGGTACCCCTGGTTGTCGGTGTGATCCGTCCGGCGTAGCGTGCGTACTGGATGGTAATTCCTTCACCCTTTCCGGTGCGATTCTTCCGGCGCACGCTTCTCGACCACCGATTGCCGCCGGACGCCCCCATCACGGCCGATTTACGGCCGGGCGCCCGGCGACGGGAAAAAGGAAATGTCGAGGTCAGTTCCGGGAAAGTGGGCGCAGGGATTCGAGACGAGGGGAGTGAAACCCCTATGACGACCACGAAGGAGCGGACCGACCTGCTGGACAAGCTCGGGTTGGCCGCACAGAACAAAGCAGCATTGGGCCAGGTGCTGGGAACCGGAACCATCGGGCATGCCGACGAGAAGCCGGACGGCCACATGGAGGCCACGATTCGCATTCACCCCGACGAACTGACCTGGGATCCCTCCATTCTGGTCATGCCCCATGGAGGCGATGTCGAGATCGAACTCGTCAATGACGACGACAACACGCACTGCGCACTCCTGCCGAGCAACGGCGACCGGAAGTTCATCTGGCTGGTGAACCATTCGCGAGGACGAGCGACCCTCAACCTCGACGGGCCGGGTTACTACTGGTTCAGCTCGCCCACGGGCAATGACGAGGGCCGGGGGCTGACCGGGGCCATCGTCGTCCTGGGAGACGCTCCGCCGGAGGCTCGCCTCGACCGTCCCGCACAGCCGCGGCCGTAGAAGGGAGAAGGCCATGACCGTCGACTACGTGGACGCGGGTGTGGCTGTCGACCAGGGGACCCTGAACTACAAGACCCCCGGAGGAGACGTCGCGCCGCCGGTGGTGGCCGACGTCACCTACGAGCGCATCCTCAACGCCCGCCAGGAGCCCCACAACTGGCTCACCTACTACGGCGCCTACAACGGCCAGCGCTACAGCCCGCTGGACCAGCTCAACACGGAGAGCGTCAAACGCCTCGTCCCCGCGTGGGTCTTCCAGGCGGGCACCACCGGCCTGATCGCGGGCGCGTCGACCTACTCGTTCGAGGCCGCCCCGGTGGTCGTCGACGGGGTCATGTTCCTGTCCGGCTGGGACGGCTGGGTCTGGGCCCTCAACGCCAAGACCGGCGTGGAGATCTGGCGGTACAAGCACGCGGTGCCCTTCGACGTGTCCCTGTGCTGCGGGAACGTCAACCGCGGGGTCGCCGTGGCCCAGGGGAAGGTCTTCTTCGTCACGGCCAACGCCCGGGTGATCGCGCTCGACGCCACCAACGGCAAACGGGTCTGGGACAAGACCTACGGAGACGTCCGGGCCGGGGAGAGCGCCACGGTCGCCCCGCTGGTCGTGAAGAACATGGTCATCGTCGGCAGTTCCGGCGGCGAGTTCGGCGTGCGCGGCCACCTCGACGCGTTCGACCTGGAGACTGGCGACCACCAGTGGCGCTGCTACACGGTGCCGAAGCCCGGGGAACCCGGCTCGGAGACCTGGCCCGCCGAGGGCGAGGCCTGGGCGCGGGGCGGGGCGAACTGCTGGGTGACCGGCACCTTCGACCCGGAGACGAATCTGCTGTACGTCGGCACCGGCAACCCGGCGCCCGACTTCGACGGAGAGGTACGCCCGGGCGACAACCTGTTCACCGACAGCATCATCGCCGTCGACGTGGACAGCGGCCAGATCTGCTGGCACTACCAGTGCACCCCGCACGACGTGTGGGACTACGACAGCATCGCCGAGTGCATCCTGTTCGAGCACGGGGGGCGAAAGCTGCTCGGGCACTTCGACAAGAACGGCTACTTCTTCGTCCTCGACCGCACGAACGGCGAAAGGGTGGGGATCACCCCCTTCGTGGACCGCATCACCTGGGGTGCGATCACCAGGGACGGCCAGGTGACGGCCAAGGTGTACCCCGAAAGGGAGGGAGAACCGGTCCACTTCTACCCGGGCCCGGCCGGTGCCAAGGAATGGACGCACGCGGCCTACAGCCCGAGGACCGAGCTCTTCTACGTCCCGGTCCAGGACACCGGTGCCACGGCGACCCGGCGGCGGCGGGAGTTCAAGGAGAGCATTCCGTACTGGGGCGCGGGCGTTCAGGTGGACATCGGCGACATGGCGGGATGCATCGGCGCCTTCGACGCCCGCGGCGAGGAGAAGTGGCGCTGGCGCAACGAGCTGCCCATGTGCGCCTCGGTGCTGGCCACCGGCGGTGACCTGGTGTTCGCCGGTGAACCCTCCGGCGAGTTCAACGCGCTCGACGCGCGCACCGGGCAGCAGCTGTGGCAGTTCCAGTGCGGCAGCGGCCACCACAGCAGCCCGACCACGTACATGGTCGACGGCAGGCAGTACGTCGCCGTGCCGGTCGGCTGGGGCGGATGGGCCGAGGGATTCCTCCCCGGCATGCTCGGCGCGGGGCACGGGAGCGCCCTGCTGGTCTTCGCCCTTCCGGAGCCGTCGTAGCGCGTGACCGCGGCCTGCCGCGTCCGGCCGGAGAGGAGGTGAATCCATGGAGACTCAGCTCGCTGAGTGGGAGACGCCCGAGTTCGACGAGATCGCAGTCGCGGCCGAGGTGACCATGTACCTCGCCCGGATGGAGGACTAGCGGACGCGGGGCGGCGCCGGACCCGGTCCGGCGCCCTCCCACCGGCTTGGGACAGCCCAGGACGGCCGGGCCGGCGACCGACCCGGCCTTCGGCGGAACGGAGGGCCGGCGTGTTGCTGCGAGTGCTGGGTTCGGCGGCGGGAGGCGGTTCCCCGCAGTGGAACTGCGCCTGTCCGGTGTGCGCCGCTGTCCGCTCCGGGGCCGGCCCCGCGCGCACCCAGTCGTCGGTCGCGGTCAGCGCCGACGGCCGCCGGTGGTTCCTCGTCAACGCCTCGCCCGACGTGCGCGCCCAGATCGAGGCCTTCCCCGATCTGCACCCGTGCGAGGACCGGACGACGCCCCTGGAGGCGGTGCTGCTCACCGACGCCGAGCTGGACCACACGCTGGGCCTGCTGCTGCTGCGCGAGGCCCGCGCCCTGCGGCTGTACGCCACGCCCGCGGTGCGCAAGGCCCTGTGCGACGGCTCACGGATTCTGGGCACGCTCGAGCGCTACTGCCCGGTCGAGTGGCGGGCCGTGGTCCCCGGCACCGATTTCGCCCTGGCGGACGGGCTGTCCTGCCGGGCGTTCGACGTACCCACCACCAAGCGCGACCGATTCGGGGCCGGGGTGGACCACGGCCGCGTCGTGGGCTACCGGCTGAACGACGGGCGCAGCGGCGGCACGCTGGTGTACCTGCCGGGGGTGCAGTCGCTGACGCCGGCGCTGTGCGCGGAGATCGAGGGCTGTGCCTGCCTGCTGATCGACGGGACCTGCTGGCGCGACGACGAGCTGGTGCGGCTCGGCCTGGCGGGAAAGACCTCCCGGGAGATGGGCCACCTGCCCGTCGACGGTCCGGACGGCAGCCTGACGCAGCTCGCTTCGCTGGGCCTGCAACGGACGATCTTCGTCCATATGAACAACACCAACCCGATCCTCCTGGCGGACGCACCCGAGCGGCACATCGTGGAGGAGAGCGGCATGGAGGTGGCCATGGACGGCCTGGAGGTCGAGGTGTAGGGCCGTGACGACGACAACCACGTCAACCACGTCAACCACGTCAACCGGGACGACCACCGCAACCGGCGCCGACGGCTTCGTCGAGGCGTTGCGGGCCCACTCGCGGCGCTACCACGACCAGCACCCGTTCCACGTCCGGATGAACGCCGGCCGGCTCAGCCGCCGGCAGGTCCGGGGCTGGGTGGCCAACCGCTTCTACTACCAGGAGAACATCCCCCGCAAGGACGCCGCGATCCTTTCCAACTGCCCCGACTTGGAGGTCCGCCGCCGCTGGATCCGGCGGATCGTCGACCACGACGGCACCGCGGCCGGTGAGGGCGGCATCGAGGCGTGGCTGCGCCTCGGCGAGGCCGCCGGGCTCACCCGGGAGGAGGTCCTGGACCACCGGCACCTGGTCCCCGGGGTGCGGTTCGCCGTCGACGCCTACGTGCACTTCGCCCGGACCCGCCCGTGGGTGGAGGCGGTGGCGTCCTCCCTCACGGAGCTGTTCGCGCCGGACCTGATGGCGGCGCGGCTGGCCGCGTTCGAGCGGTGGTACCCCTGGATCGATCCCGAGGGCCTCGCCTACTTCCGGGCCCGCCTGGAGCAGGCCCCCCGCGACTGCGAGCACGCCCTGGAGGTGGTCACCGCGCACTGCGTCACCGTCGAGTCCCAGGCGCGCGCCGTCGAGGCGCTGTCGTTCAAGTGCGACGTCCTGTGGAGCGTGATGGACGCCATCGACCAGGCCTGTCCGGAGTGACCGCCATGGACCGGACCCCCATCGGAACGACCCGGACCGGGAGCGCGACCCGGCCCGCCGTCGAGGTACGCGGCTCGGACCGGCCCCGCCTGGCGCGCCACGTCCGGCTGAGCTTCTGCCGGACCCGGCAGCGCACGGTGCTGCTGCACCCCGAGACGGTGGTGGTGCTGAACGGCAGCGGCGCGGCGGTCCTCGAACTGTGCGACGGGCGGCGGACCGTGGCCGAGATCGTGACCGAGCTGGGCGCGCGCTACGAAACCGTCCCCGACGACGAGGTGCGGCAGTTCCTGACCCGGCTCGTCGCCCGGCGCTGGGTGGAGCTCGACCATGGATAGCCCGTTCGGACTGCTCGCCGAGCTGACCTACCGCTGCCCGCTGGCCTGCCCGTACTGCTCCAACCCGCTGAACATGGCCGGCTACGGGGACGAGCTGACCACCGAGGAGTGGCGGCGGGTGCTGGGCGAGGCCGCCGGCCTCGGGGTTCTGCAGTGCCACCTGTCCGGCGGGGAACCGCTGCTGCGGCGCGACCTGGTGGACATCGTGGCGGGCGCCCACGGCCTGGGCCTCTACACCAACCTCGTGACCAGCGCCCTCGGGCTCTCGCGTCCGAAGGCGCAGCAGCTGCGGGCCGCCGGCCTGGACCATGTGCAGATCAGCATCCAGGCCGACCGGCCGGCGGTGTCCGACCGCATCGCCGGGACCCCGTCCTTCCAGCGCAAGATCGAGGCGATGGGCGTGGTCAAGGAGCTGGGCTGGCCGCTCACCGTGAACGTGGTGCTGCACCGGTACAACATCGGCCGCGTCGCCGAGGTGCTCGCTCTGGCCGAGAGGGTGGGCGCCGACCGGCTGGAGCTGGCCAACACCCAGTACTACGGCTGGGCCTGGCGCAACCGTGACGCGCTGCTGCCGAGCCGGGCCCAGCTGGAGGCGGCCGAGGTCGTGGTGCGGGCCGCCCGCGAGCGGCTGCGGGACCGCATGGACATCCTCTACGTCATCCCCGACTACTACAGCCGCTACCCGAAGCCGTGCATGGGCGGCTGGGCCTCCCGGCAGCTGACGGTGACGCCGAACGGCGACGTCCTGCCCTGCCCGGCCGCCCACTCCCTGCCGTTGCCGCGGGCCAGCGTGCGGGAGGACTCGCTGGAGCGGATCTGGGCCGAGTCCCCGGTGATGACCGCGTTCCGGGGGACCGACTGGATGCCGGAGCCCTGCCGCAGCTGCCCCCGGCGGGAGGTGGACTTCGGCGGGTGCCGTTGCCAGGCGTTCCTGCTCACCGGCGACGCCGCCCGCACCGACCCGGTCTGCCATCTGTCGCCCGACCACGACCTGGTCGCCCGGGCGGTTCAGGCCGCCAACGCCGGCACTCGGGCGGACGACGCTCCGCTGATCCCCCGCCCGCACCAGGTCCGCCGGCCGGCCCCTGGCCCGGGCGGGACGAGCCGGCCCGTCTCCGGCGCCCAGTGAGCGGCCCTAGCCGCCGAACACCAACGGCAGTGCCACGGCGGCCATGATCAGGGTGACCCCGCTCAGCAGGTCCGAGCGGATCCGGATGAGGCGCGCCGCGGCCCGCCCGACCTGCAGCCCGATCAGCGACATCACCGCCGTGATGACGCCGAAGACGGCGGCCGAGAACCACGGCGACACCCCGAGAACCCCGAGGCTCGCCCCGGCGAACAGGTTGTCCAGGCTCAGTGTCAACGGAATGCCGAACAACGCCCACGGGTGGTCCAGCTCGTCCGGCTCGGGATTTCGCAGGGCCGAGACGACGAGATAGAGACCGTACGTGCCCAGCGCGGCCGCGCCCACCCAGTCCGCGAAGTCCCCGATCGACTCACCGATCCGCCGACCGACCAACAAGCCGACCAGCGGCATAATCGAGTCCCACAGACCGAAGGTCAGCGCCACCTGCACCGCGCGCTTCAGCCCGAATGGGACGGTGCCGAGTGCGATCGATACCCGAAAATTGTCGAGACTGAGTACAAAACCCAGGACGAGTATTTCCCAGATCATGGGACGGCTTCTTCTCGGCTGGTACCCGCCATACTTCCCCATGATATTTTGGATGGCCCGTGGAATAAAGCCGGGGAGCGCATTTCCGGAAGATTTTCGGCCCTAACGGCGCCGTCCCGGCGCGGACAACCGGTGCAGGCGCAGAGCCAGTTGTATCTCCAGGGCGCGGGCGGGGCTCTGCCAGTCCTCGCCGAGCAGGCGGCCCACGCGCTCCAGCCGCTGGGCGACCGTGTTCACGTGCACGTGCAACGCGTCCTTGGTGCGCGCCGGGCTCATCCCGCAGGAGAAGTAGGCGTCCAGGGTGTGCAGCAGTTCCGTGCCGCGTCGCTCGTCGTACGACACCACGGGTCCGACCGTGCGCTCGACGAAGCCGGCGACGTCCCGGTCGCCCGCCAGGAGCAGCCCGAGGAACCCGAAGTCCTCGGCCGCCGCGCCGTCTCCGGTCCGGCCCAGCAGCTCCAGCGCGTCCAGACAGCGGCGGCCCTCCGCGTACCCGGCGGCCGCTGTGTCCGGGAGCGCGGCGAGATCGGTCACGGGGGCGGAGGCGCCGACCGTGACCGGCTGGTGGACGGCCGTGCCCAGGTCGCGGGCGGTGCGGCGGGCCACGTCCGTGGCGGTGTCGCCGGGACCGAGCGGCAGCAGCAGGACGGTGCCGCCGTCCCGCGCGGAGGCCAGGCCGTGCCGCGTGGCGGCGAGGTGGGACGCGGCGGCCCACAGCCGGCGGCGGGCCGCGGCCTCCTCGTCGGCGTCGGCGGCCGGGCCGTCCAGGCGTGCGGCGAGTACGACGTGGGTGGCGTCCAGGTCTGCGTGCAGCCGGGCGGCGCGCTCGCGCAGCAGGCGCGGGTCGCGGTCGCGGGCGTCCAGGAGGTCGTCCAGCAGTTCGCCCCGTACGCGCTGTTCGGCCTCGGCGGCTGACCTGCGGGCGAGCAGGAGCAGCGAGGTGACCGTCGCCGCACGCTCCAGGGTGCGCTGGTCCACCGGGTCGAGGCCGGGGTGCCCGCGCAGGACCAGGGCCCCGAGGAGTTCGCCACCCGCCGCGACCGCGGCGATCCAGTCGCCGCCGTGGCGCACGGCGTGCCCCTCCACGCGCGACGCCTCCAGCGCGCCGGCGGGCGTCGCGGCGGCCTCCGCGAACTCGACGGTGCCGTCCAGGACCCGGGAGACGGCGGCCGCGACGTCGTGGACTCCGCCGCCGCGCAGCACCAGTTCGGCGAGCCGGTCGTGGACCTCGGAGGCGCGTTCGATGGCGGCGCTGCGGTCCCGGATGATCTCGTTGGCCTGCTCCAGGTCGGCCAGCGCCGAGCGGGTCTCGGTGAGCAGGTTGGCCGTGTCGATGGCGGCCGCGGCCAGGGCGGCGAAGGAGCCGAGGAGGGCGATCTGCTCGCGTTCGAAGACCCGTGCCCTGCGGTCGGCGGCGAAGAGGACACCGATGACGTGCGGGCCGAGCATCAGGGGGACGCCGAGGATGGCCACCAGACCCTCGTCGCGGACGCCGGCGTCGATGCTGTGCGTGTGCTGGAAGCGGGGGTCCTTGAAGTAGTCGTCCGTCACGTACGGCCGTGTGGTCTGCGCGACCAGTCCGCCGAGCCCCTCCCCCATGCCCAGGCGCAGTTGCTGGAAGCGGGCGGAGACGGAGCCCTCGGTCACCCGCATGTAGGTGTCGCCGCGGGCCGGGTCGTTCAGGGTGAGGTAGGCGACGTCCGTGCCGAGCAGGGAGCGGGCGCGCTGGACGATCGCCTGCAGCACGGCGTCCAGATCGCGCAGGCCGGCCAGGTCGTGGGCGGTCGCGAACAGCGCCGACAGCTCGGCCTCGCGGCGCCGGCGCCCCTCCAGCTCCGCGCGGACGCGCAGCGCGAGCAGCTTGGCGTGTTCCAGCGCGGCGACCCGGCCGGCCGGCCTGCCCTCCGCGCGGGCGAGGAGCACCGGCCGCTCGAAGGCCTCGGCAGAGGCGTCACGGGAGAGCAGCTCCAGGTACGGAACCTCTGCGCCGGTGTCGGGCATTCCGGTGGCCTTTGAGGCGGGGAGAGGCCCGGCCGGCTGGACGTGATCGCGAGACATGGTCACAGGATCGCGCATCGGCGGCCCGGGCGGCCGGGCCTGTGGACAACTCCCCGGCGCGCGGGCCGCAGGGGGTTCAGTGGGCGGTCCACCCGCCGTCCAGCACGAGCGATGTGCCGGTCACGAAGGCCGCCTGCGGACTGCACAGGTACGTCACGGCCTCGGCGACCTCCGCCGGTTCGATCAGCCGCTGCACCGCGCTGTCCCTGAGCAGCACCTCGGACAGCACCCGTTCCTCGGGGATGCCGTGTGCCCGGGCCTGGTCGGCGATCTGCTTCTCCACCAGGGGGGTCCGCACATAGGCCGGGTTCACACAGTTGGAGGTCACACCGTGTGCGGCGCCTTCGAGCGCGGCCGTCTTGGACAGCCCTTCGAGACCGTGTTTGGCGGCCACATAGGCGGACTTGTAGGCCGAGGCGCGCAGGCCGTGGACGGAGGACACGTTGACGATCCGGCCCCAGCCCTGCGCGTACATGTGCGGGAGGGCGCCGCGGATGAGGCGGAAGGGTGCCTCCAGCATCACGGTCAGCACCGTGTGGAAGACCTCCGGCGGGAAGTCCTCGATGCGGCGCACCAGTTGCAGCCCGGCGCTGTTGACCAGCACATCGGTCCCGGCGGCCGCGCCCTCGGCGGCGTCGAGGTCGGTCAGGTCCACGACCTGCGGGACGACGGTCCCCGTGAGGTGCCCGGACCGCTCGGCGTCTTCGGCGAGTTCGGCGAGTTCGGCCAGACCGGCGTGGTCCCGGTCGACGGCTCTGACCTCGGCCCCCGCGGCCGCGAGCCGCAGCACGCAGGCGCGGCCGATGCCGCCGGCGGCTCCGGTGACGAGCGCGGTGCGGCCGGCGAGGTCGAGGGCCAGGGGCTGGACGAGGGGGCCCGATCCGGGCGGGCTGGACGAGGTCATGCGCCGACCCTAAGCGGAGGCCACCCGCCGCCACATGGAGTGAGCGTCCATGTGTCAGCCGGCGGTCGCAGGGTCGAACCACGTGGGTGCCTCGGACATGGCCTGCTTGACCCGGAAGCGCCCGAACTCGTTCAGGTCGGGCAGGGCGTCCACCGTGAACCAGCCCACTTCCAGCGACTCGTCGTCGTTGACCCGGGCCTCGCCGCCCACGGCGCGGCAGCGGAAGGTGATGTCCATGTACTGGCAGATGTCTCCGTTGCCGTAGGTGACCGGCTCCAGCGCCTGGACGAGGACCACCCGCTCGGCGACGCACTGCACCGCGGTCTCCTCGAAAACCTCCCGCACGGCGCAGGCCGCCGGCTGCTCACCCGGCTCCGGGATGCCGCCGATCACCGACCACCTGCGGGTGTCGGAGCGCCGTCCGAGCAGCACTCTGCCCTCGCCGTCGAAGACGATCGCGGTGACCCCGGGGAGCCAGAGCAGCTGCCGGCCCGCCGAGGCCCTGAGCGTGCGGATGAAATCAGGAGTAGCCATGGACCGACCCTAACCGGCCGGTCCGCCGCTCTCCTGTCAGTACGGGGCCTGTGCCGCGGTCCTACGGCTGTGCGCCGACGGCGCGGCGCGCGCGCAGGCCGGACCCGATCGCCCAGCCGATGCCGCCCGCCGCGACCAGCACGAGCGCGATCTCCGGCAGGATGCCCAGTTCCGTGGCGGGTGTCGTGGCGGTGCGCAGCGGCACCTTCTGGACGAGGTAGGCGGGCACGAACATGCCGGTCTTCTGGGTGACCTTCCCGTCCGGCATGATGATCGCGCTCACGCCGCTGGTGACCGGCACGGTCACCGTCCGGCTGTGCTCGACGGCGCGGACGCGGGACATGGCGAGCTGCTGGTAGGTCATCTCGCTGCGGTCGAAGGTCGCGTTGTTGCTCGGCACGGAGATCATCTCCGCGCCGTGCGTCACGGTGTCCCGCACGGCCCAGTCGAAGGCGGCCTCGTAGCAGGTGGCGAGCCCCACCTTGGCGCCGTCGATGTCGAAGACGCCGGGCTTGCTGCCGCGGCTGAAGTCCTGGCGGACCATGCCGGTCCAGGTCTTGTTGATCGCGCCGACGAGACCGCGCAGCGGAAGGTACTCACCGAAGGGCTGCACCTGCCGCTTGTCATAGGTCTGCGTCGGCCCCTTGGCCGGGTCCCACAGGATCTGCTCGTTGAGCAGCTTGCCGTCCCTCTCGACGACGGCGCCGACCGAGACGGGCACGCCCACCGCCTTGGCGGCGTCCTCGATGACGGCCGCCGCGTCGGGGTTGGCGTAGGGATCGATGTCGGAGGAGTTCTCCGGCCACAGCACGAAGTCGGGCTTGGCGACCTTGCCCGCCTTGATGTCGGCGGCGAGCTTGAGCGTCTCGCGCACGTGGTGGTCGAGCACGGCCCGGCGCTGGGCGCTGAACTCCAGGCCCGCGCGGGGCACATTGCCCTGGATGACCGCGACGGTCGCGGTGCCGGCCTGCGCCTTGTCACTCACCAGGTCGCGGGCGGCGAGGGCGCCCGCCACCGGCACGGCCACGCTCAGCAGGGCGGCGGCCGCCGCCGCGCGGCGCAGGGTCCGGCTACGGCGCCGTTCGGCGATCAGTCGTCCCGTCTCGTACAGGCCGAAGCCGCACAGCACGACGCCGAAGCCCAGCACCGGCGTGCCGCCCACCGCGGCGAGCGGCAGGAAGACGCCGTCCGCCTGCCCGAACGCGATCTTGCCCCAGGGGAAGCCGCGGAAGGGCACGCGCGCGCGTACCGCTTCGCCCGCGATCCAGACCGCCGCGGCCCACACCGGCCAGGCCGGCAGCTTGGACACGGCGGCGACGCCCACGCCGACCAGTGCGACGAAGACCGCCTCGACGGCGACCAGGGCCAGCCAGGGGCCGGGACCGACCTCCACGCCGGTCCACACCAGCAGCGGCAGCAGGAAGCCGAGCCCGAAGAGGTAGCCGAGGCCGAGCGCCGCCTTCCAGCCGCGGCCGCGCAGCACCCAGCCGAAGCCGGCGAAGGCGGGCAGGGCCAGCCACCACAGGGGGCGCGGCGGGAAGCTGACGTAGAGCAGCACTCCGCAGAGGGCTGAGGCGGTGGCCGGGACCAGGCGCAGCAGGCGGCCGCCGAGCGCTCCGGGCGCGGGGGACGGCCGGAGCTGATCCGGCTGGTCCACGGAAGTTGCGGTGACGGTCACCCGGGTGAGTGTACGGCGGGTGACCTCGCCGTCGACACCGCGGTCCGCGGCCGGCACCGGCGCGGATTCGAGCGGCCCGCCCGTGGTCGGAGCCGCTGCGGCGCTGCAGCGGGCGGCTCCGGCGCGCGGCCTCCGTGCCGTGCCGGCACCCGCTCGGCGCGCCCGGCTGAAATAACGACGTTCGCCGCACCTCATCCCCAAACCGGTCATGAGCCGTTACGGTGAGCCCAGCCTCGGCAGTGCCGCCGGATCCGGCGCGCGGCCGTGGCGTGCCACAGGGTGGGGGTACGAGGGGTGGCGGTGGGGTCGACGGAAGCCAGATCCGTGGCAGGCGTGCGCGGCGCGGACGACGACAGCGGCAGACGAAACGTTTCTGACGGGGCGGGCATGGTCCTGCTGGGGGCCTGCGCCGGATGGTCGCTGATCAGCGCGGCGGTTCAGGACGGGCGGCCCGAGGGCATGCTGC
>NZ_JBLEBI010000389.1:0-397 GCF_047340315.1 Streptomyces sp. AF1A | reverse complement strand
CCTCAACACCATCCGCCGCCGGCACCCGGCGCTACAGCGCCTGCGCAACCTCCGTTTCCACCGGACCGACAGCGACGCCGTGCTCGCCTACAGCAAGAGCACGGGGGCGGACACGGTCATCGTGGTCGTCAACCTCGACCCCCACCACACCCAGGAGACCACGGTCTCGTTGGACATGCCGCAACTCGGCCTGGACTGGGACGCCGCCCTGACCGTGCACGACGAACTGACGGGCGAGACGTACCGCTGGGGCAGCACCAACTACGTGCGCCTGACGCCCGGCAGCGCGCCGGCGCACGTGCTCCACGTCGGGCGATCGACGCCCCAGATCGGAGGGCCCGCAGCGTCATGACCGTCAACGAACCGGTACTGGACACGTTCGAGGACACTCCCGCGA
>NZ_JBLEBI010000388.1:0-400 GCF_047340315.1 Streptomyces sp. AF1A | reverse complement strand
GCTGAACGCCGTACGACGGCACAGCCCGGCCCTGCGGCAGCTGCGTGATCTGCACTTCCACCACGCCGACAAGGACGCGGTGATCGCCTACTCCAAGCGGAGCGGATCGAACACGGTTCTGGTGGTCGCAAATCTCGACCCCCACCACACCCAGGAAGCCACGGTCTCGTTGGACATGCCGCAACTCGGCCTGGAGTGGCACGAGTCCGTGCCGGTGCGCGACGAGCTCACCGGCGAGACCTACTACTGGGGCAGGGCCAACTATGTGCGCCTCGAACCGGGTCATAGGCCCGCGCACGTCTTCACCGTCCTGCGACCGTCCAACCCGCAGATCGGAGGGTCACCCACAACATGATCGTCAATGAGCCCGTTCCGGACACCTTCGAGGACACTCCCGCGG
>NZ_JBLEBI010000040.1:0-45896 GCF_047340315.1 Streptomyces sp. AF1A | reverse complement strand
GGGGTCCTACAACGAGCTGCAGTCCTCGAACCCGGCCGTGCTCGCCTTCCTGCGCGAGTACGAGGACGACCTGGTGCTGTGCGTGCACAACTTCTCCCGGTTCGCGCAGCCGACGGAGCTGGACCTGAGCCGGTTCCACGGGCGCCACCCGGTCGAGCTGTTCGGCGGGGTGAGGTTCCCGGCGGTCGGCGAACTGCCGTACCTGCTCACCCTCGCGGGGCACGGCTTCTACTGGTTCCGGCTGCGCCGGGAGGCGGCGTAGGCCAGGCCCGGTGGGGCGGTTTCCACCGCCCCACCCGGGGCACGCATCACTCACACCCCGACGACCCGGGGAAAGGACGTGACGCCCATGGCGGAAACGGTCACCCCCTCCGGCACCTCCTCCGACGCCGCCGGCACCCTTCTCACCTCGCTGGACCCCTTATTGCGCACCTGGCTGCCCCGGCAGCGCTGGTTCGCGGGAAAGGGCCGCCCGGTCAGCGGGTTCACCCCCGTGGCCGCCACCGAACTGCTGCCGCCCGACGGCCGGCTGGGCCTGTACCACCTGCTGCTGCGCGTCCACCAGCCGCCCGTGCCGGGCGCCCCGCCCGAACCCGGCGACTGCTACCAGCTCCTCATAGGCGTGCGCGAGGCGCTGCCGCCCCGGCTGGCGCCCGCGCTGATCGGGCACGTGGCGGACGGCCCGCTCGCCGGACGCACGGTGTACGAGGCCCTGTACGACCCCCGGCCCGCCGAGGTGGTCCTGGAGGCGCTGCGCACCCGGGCCCGCGTCGGCGGGCTGCGCTTCGAGCGGGACCCGCGCCAGGAGATCCGGGAGGGCCTGGTGGCGCGGCTGATGACCGCCGAGCAGTCCAACTCGTCGGTGGTCTACGGCGATACGTTCATCCTCAAGCTGCTGCGCCGGGTCGTGCCCGGTACCAACCCCGACCTGGAGATACCCCTGGCGCTGACGCGGGAGGGCTGTCCCCGGGTG
Organism: Streptomyces sp. AF1A; assembly: GCF_047340315.1. NCBI lineage: Bacteria > Bacillati > Actinomycetota > Actinomycetes > Kitasatosporales > Streptomycetaceae > Streptomyces > Streptomyces sp. AF1A. The sequence continues at coordinate 44,923 of NZ_JBLEBI010000040.1, read as the reverse complement.
CCGGCGCCGACGGCGTGGCTGCACGCGGAGGTGGACGCGGACTCGTATGTGCTGGCGGTGCTGCAGCCGTTCGTGAGCGGCGCCGCCGACGGCTGGGAGCTGGCGCTCCGGGAGCTGGCCAAGGGGGAGGACTTCGCCGCCGAGGCGCGGTCGCTGGGCCGGGCCACCGCTGAGGTGCACACCGCCCTCGCCCGCGCCCTGCCGACCGTCACGCTCGGCCACGCCCAACTGCGGCCGCTGGTCGACGGCATGACGGAGCGGCTGGCGGCGGCCGTCCAGGCGGTGCCGGCGCTGCGGACGTACGAGGAGGGGCTGCGCTCGGCGTACACGGCGCTGGACGCCGTCGCCGCCGAGGGCCGCACCTGGACCGCCCAGCGCGTCCACGGCGATCTGCACCTGGGGCAGTGCCTGCGCTCGCCGTCCGGCGACTGGTCGCTGATCGACTTCGAGGGCGAGCCGGCCCGGCCGCTGGCCGAGCGGCGCATGCCGCAGCCGCCGGTGCGGGACATCGCGGGAATGCTCCGCTCCTTCGACTACGCGGCCCACTCGGCGAGCCCGCCCGCACACGCGTGGGCGCGCGCCTGCCGGGCCGCCTACTGCTCCGGCTACGCGGAGGCGGCCGGCCGCGACCCGCGCTCCGATCCGGTGCTGCTGCGGGCCTACGAGACCGACAAGGCCGTCTACGAGGCCGTCTACGAGGCGCGCCACCGCCCCGACTGGCTGCCCGTTCCGCTGTCGGCGGTGCGCCGCCTCGCCACGTCCGACCCGACCTGACCCGTTCCTCGCCCGGGAGACTCTCTCGTGACGTCCAAGAAGTCAGCCACCCCGAAGAAGAAGTCCGGCAAGGCCAAGGCCGACAGGAGCAAGCCCGAGCGGAAGACCGCGCCCGGGACCGAGCCGGTCCAGGTGCCGAAGGCCCGGTCGCCGCGGCCGGCCCGCGAGCCGGAGGTCGCCGAACCGACGGTCACCGAGCCGGCGGTCGCCGAGCCGGAGGCGGCCCCGTCGGGGGCGGCCGAGCAGGAGGGCGCAGGGCAAGAGGGCGCGGTCTCCCCCGCCGTGGCCGCCGGTGACCGCGAGCGGCTGCGGGACGGCACCCACCACGACCCGCACTCCGTGCTGGGCGCCCACCCGGTGCCGGGCGGGGTGGCCTTCCGGGCCTTCCGGCCGTACGCCCGCTCGGTGACCGTGGTCTGCGGGGAGCTGCGGGCCGAGCTGCACGACGACGGCGACGGCTTCTTCTCCGGGCTGCTCCCGCTCACCGCGGTGCCCTCCTACCGGCTGCTGGTGGGGTACGACGGCACCGTCCACGAGACCGAGGACGCCTACCGCTTCCTGCCCACGCTCGGCGAGCTGGACCTGCATCTGATCGGCGAGGGCCGGCACGAGCAGCTGTGGCGGGCGCTCGGCGCGCACGTCACCACCCACCAGGGCGTCAGCGGCACCCGGTTCGCGGTGTGGGCGCCGAACGCGCGGGGGGTGCGGGTCGCGGGCGGCTTCAACTTCTGGGACGGCACCGGCTTCCCGATGCGCTCGCTCGGCTCCTCGGGGCTGTGGGAGCTGTTCGTGCCGGGGATCGGCGAGGGCGAGCTGTACAAGTTCGAGATCACCCGCCCGGACGGTTCGCGCACGCTGCGCGCCGATCCGCTGGCCCGCCGCACCGAGGCCCCGCCGGCCACGTCCTCGATCGTGCACGCCTCGCACCACGAGTGGGGCGACGCCGCGTGGATGGCCCGGCGCGGGGACACCCCGGTGCACGAGGCGCCGTTCTCCGTGTACGAGGTGCACCTGCCGTCCTGGCGCCCGGGGCTCACGTACCGCCAGCTGGCCGAGCAACTGCCGGCCTACGTCTCGGAGATGGGGTTCACGCACGTCGAGCTGATGCCGGTCGCCGAGCATCCCTTCGGCGGCTCCTGGGGCTACCAGGTCACCGGTTTCTACGCGCCCACGGCCCGCCTCGGCACCCCCGAGGACTTCAAGTACCTGGTGGACAGGCTGCACCAGGCCGGCATCGGCGTACTGATGGACTGGGTGCCCGCGCACTTCCCGCGCGACGACTGGGCGCTGGCCGAGTTCGACGGGCAGCCGCTGTACGAGCACCACGACCCGCTGCGGGCCGCGCACCCCGACTGGGGCACGCTGGAGTTCGACTTCGGCCGCCCCGAGGTGCGCAACTTCCTGGTGGCGAACGCCGTGTACTGGTGCGAGGAGTTCCACATCGACGGGCTGCGCGTGGACGCGGTCGCCTCCATGCTCTACCTCGACTACTCGCGCGAGCCGGGCCAGTGGACGCCGAACGAGCACGGCGGCCGGGAGAACCTGGACGCGGTGGCCTTCCTGCAGGAGATGAACGCCACCGTGTACCGGCGCTGCCCCGGCGTGGTGACCGTCGCCGAGGAGTCGACGGCCTGGGACGGCGTCACCCGCCCTACCCACCACACGGGCCCGAGCGGCTTCGGCGGGCTCGGGTTCGGCCTGAAGTGGAACATGGGCTGGATGCACGACTCGCTGCAGTACATGAGCCACGACCCCGTGCACCGCAGGTACCACCACCACGAGATGACCTTCTCGATGGTGTACGCCTACAGCGAGAACTACGTGCTGCCCATCTCCCACGACGAGGTGGTCCACGGCAAGCGGTCCCTCGTGTCGAAGATGCCCGGCGACTGGTGGCAGCAGCGCGCGAACCTGCGCGGCTACCTCGGCTTCATGTGGGCTCACCCGGGCAAGCAACTGCTCTTCATGGGGCAGGAGTTCGCCCAGGGCGCCGAGTGGTCCGAGGCGCACGGCCCCGACTGGTGGCTGCTCGACCCGTCGTACGGCGCCGAGGCCGACCACCGGGGCGTACGGGACCTCGTACGGGACCTGAACGCGCTGTACCGGGCGACCCCGGCACTGTGGCAGCGGGACACCGACCCGGCCGGCTTCCAGTGGATCACCGGGGACGCGGCCGACGACAACGTCCTCGCGTTCCTGCGGTACGACGCCGACGGCACCCCGCTGCTGGCCGTCTCCCACCTGGCCCCGGTGGTCCGCCACGACTACCGCCTCGGCGTCCCGGAGGACGTCCCCGCCTGGCACGAGTGCCTGAACACGGACGCCGGGCGGTACGGCGGCGGCGACGTGACCCACCCGGACGTGGTCAAGCCCGAACCCCAGGGATGGCACGGCCGGCCGGCGAGCATCCGGCTGACCCTGCCGCCCCTGGCGACGGTGTGGCTGCGGCCGGCTTAGCCGCTCAGCCGGCCAGCGCGCGCGGCGGCCGCCCGGTGTACAGCACCCCGAGCCGCTGCGTCGCCCGCGTCAGCGCCACGTACAGGTCGCTCGTGCCGTACCGGCCCGGCTCCACCACGAGGACGGAGTCGAACTCCAGGCCCTTGGACTGGCGGGGGTCGAGGAGCACGACGGTCCGGGTGAGGTCGGGCTCGGCGCCGGCCGTGACGCCGTCGAGCCGGGCGGCGAGCCCGCGGTGCAGTTCGCGCGGGGCGATGACGGCCAGGCGCCCCTCGGCCGGGGTGAGCTCGGCGACCGCCTTGGCGACGGCCTCGGGCAGGTCTGCGTCGGCCTGCCGCACCCAGGGCCGCACGCCGGTGGAGCGGACCGAGCTCGGCGGTTCGAAGCCCGGGTTCTCGGCCCGGACCACCGCCGCGGCCAGGTCCATGATCTCGGACGGGGTGCGGTAGTTGACGCCGAGGCGGGTGTGCTCCCAGCGGTCCTCCACATAGGGGGCGAGGATGTCGGCCCAGGAGCCGACGCCGGCCGCCTCAGCGGTCTGCGCGGGGTCGCCGACCAGGGTCATGGAGCGGGTCGGGCAGCGCCGCATCAGCAGCCGCCAGGCCATCGGCGACAGCTCCTGCGCCTCGTCGACGATGATGTGCCCGAACGCCCAGGTGCGGTCGGCGGCGGCCCGCTCGGCGGCGCTGCGGTGGTCCGCCTCCTCCTGCCGCTCGGCGAAGCGCTCGGCGTCGATGATGTCGTGCGCGGACAGCACCTCCGAATCCTCGTCGTCCTTGTCCTCGAACTCGTAGGTCCGGGAGGCGTAGGAGACGTCGAGCACGCCCTGCGCGTAGGCCACCTGGGTCTCGCGCTCCCGCTCGGCCCGCGCTCGGGTCACCCGGTCGTCCTCGCCGAGGAGTTCGGCGGCCTCGTCGAGCAGGGGGACGTCGGCGACGGTCCAGGTGCGGGTCACCGGGCGGCGGATCGCGTCGGCGTCCTCCGGGGGGAGGTAGCCGTCGGGCTCCGCGAGGAAGTCGGCGAGCAGCCGCTGCGGGGTGAGCCGGGGCCACAGCCGGTCGACGGCGTCCCAGACCTCGGGGTTCTCGGCGAGCTCGTCGCGGATCTGGGTGATGTCCGCGGCGTCGAGCAGGCTGCTGCCGTCGTAGGGGTCGGTGCCCACGCGCTCGGCGTACAGCTCGGTGAGCGTGTTGAGGATGTGGCCCTCGAAGTGCTCGCGGGCCGCGTTGTGCGGCAGCTGGGCGGCACGGGTGCGCTCGCGGGCGACGCCCACCAGGCCGTCGTCCAGCATCAGCACCTCGCGGTCGTGCTCGATCGCGATGACCGGGTCGGGCAGGGCCTGCCGGTCGCGTACGACGGCGGCGAGCACGTCGGCCATGTCCACGCGCCCCTTGACGGCGGCCGCCTCGGGGGTGTCGGTGGCGGTCGCCTTCACCCCGGGGAACAGCTCGCCGACCGTGGCCAGCAGCACGCCGGTCTCGCCGAGGGAGGGCAGCACCTCGCCGATGTAGCCGAGGAAGGCCGGGTTGGGGCCGACGATCAGGACCGCCCGGCGGGCCAGCAGCTCCCGGTGCTCGTAGAGCAGGTAGGCCGCGCGGTGCAGGGCGACGGCGGTCTTGCCGGTGCCGGGGCCGCCCTCCACCACCAGGACGCCCCGGTGCGGCGCCCGGATGATGCGGTCCTGGTCGGCCTGGATGGTCTGCACGATGTCGCTCATGCGGCCGGTGCGCGCCGAGTTCAGCGCGGCCAGCAGCACGTCGTCGCCGCTGTGGTCCTCGTACCCGGTGCGGGTGGCGTCGCCGAGGTCCAGGATCTCGTCGTGCAGGGAGGTCACCGTCCGGCCCTCGGTGGCGATGTGCCGGCGGCGGCGCAGGCCCATGGGGGTGTGGCCGGTGGCCAGGTAGAAGGGGCGGGCGACGTCGGCCCGCCAGTCGATCAGGACGGGGGTGCGCTCGGCGTCGTCCTCGCGCAGCCCGATCCGGCCGATGTGGTGGCAGGCGCCGTCGGCCAGGTCGATCCGGCCGAAGCAGAGCGAGCCGTCCACGGCGTTCAGGGCGGCGAGCAGCCCCGAGCGCTCGGCGACCAGGATGTCGCGCTCCAGCCGGGCCTGCATGGGCTTGTCGCCCTGGGCGAGCGCGTCCGTGACCGAGGCCTCGGCCTCGCCGCGCAGCACGTCCACGCGCGCGTACAGCCCGTCGATGAATTCCTGCTCGTGCCGCAATTCATCGTCCGGAAATCCACTGTTCGACCAGTCCGCGTTTGACAATTCCGCTCCCGCCCGGATATAGTGTGCTCACTGCACTTCTCCGCGACCATTTCGAATTGAAGTCGCGAATCACTGAATATACGCACAGAAATCCCCCGAGCGCAATTGCTCAGGGGATTTTTTCGTGGGCGGGACCGCCCTACAGCACGTCGGCCAGCTCCTCCAGCAGCCGCCGCCTGGGCCTCGCCCCCACCATCGACCGCACCGGCTCGCCGTCCCGGAAGACCATGAGGGTGGGCGTCGACAGCACCCCGTAGGCGACCGTCGTCCGCGGATTGCGATCGACGTCGAGCTGCACGATCTTCAGCCGGTCGCCCTCCTCGAAGGCGATGTCCTTCAGCACCGGCGCCAGCTGCCGGCACGGCCCGCACCAGTCGGCCGTGAACTGCACCAGCACCGGAAGGTCCGCGCCGATCACCTCCGCCTCGAAGTCGGCGTCCGTCACCTCGGCCAGTCCGCTCACCAAGCTCACCGCGCATGCCCTCCCAGTTCGCACGTGGGTTCCGGTCCGCCCGGAACCAGCGCATCGGCCGCCAGCTCGTCCCGCGCGCGCTCGGCGCGCCGCAGCTGCCCCGCGACTGTGTCCCGCACGGCTCTCAGCTCCCCGATGAGCGCGTCCAGCTCGTCCAGCTTGCGGCGGTAGACCGCGAGCGAGGCCGGGCAGGAGTCGCCCTCGGGGTGCCCGGCGCGCAGACACTCCACGAAGGGCCGCGTCTCCTCCAGGTCGAACCCGAAGTCCTGCAGCGTGCGGATCTGCTGCAGCAGTCTGAGGTCGCCCTCGTCGTAGGTGCGGTGTCCCTTGCCGTCGCGCCGGGCCGGCAGCAGCCCCCGCGCCTCGTAGTAGCGCAGGGTGCGCGTCGTGGTTCCGGCCCGCGCGGCCAGCTCGCCGATTCGCATGGGTACGACGGTAGGGGTTGACGTCGGCGTCAAGGCAAGGCGGGCGGCAGCAGCGGTGTGCCGCGCACCGGCGAGGACGAACTCCTCGTCGCCCGCGCCCTCGCGGCCTACGGCGGCGACACCGACGCCGTGCTCGTGGCCACCAAGGGCGGCCGGGGCCGGCCCGCCGACGGCAGCTGGACGGTGACGGGCACGCCCGCGCACCTCAAGGCCGCCGCCGAGGCGTCGCTGCGGCGGCTCGGCGTCGAGGCGATCGGCCTCTACCAGCCGCACAAGCCCGACCCGGCCATCCCCTTCGAGGAGTCCACCGGCGCGCTGCGCGAGCTGCTGGACGAGGGCAAGATCCGGTTCGCCGGCCTGTCGAGCGTGACGTGCGAGCAGATCCTGCGGGCCCGCACGATCCTCGGCGACCGCCTGGTCTCGGTGCAGAACGGCTACTCCCCCGAGGCCCGCGACAGCGAGCCGGAGCTTCGGCTGTCCGCCGAACTGGGTCTGGCCTTCCTGCCGTGGAGTCCGCTCGGCGGGATCTCGCGCAGCTCGCTGGACGGGCCGTCGGGCCGGGTGGCCGACGGCCGCTTCGCCGCCTTCCACGAGGTGGCCCGGGAGCGCGGGGTCTCTCCCCAGCGGGTGTGTCTGGCCTGGCTGCTGTCCCTCTCCCCGGCCGTGGTCCCGATCCCGGGCGCGAGCCGCCCGGAGACGATCAGGGACTCGGCGGGTGCGGCGGACCTCACCCTCACCGAGGAGGAACGGGCCCGGCTGCCCAGCGCTCCCCTTAGACCCTAGACGGTCACCCCGGCGGACTCCTCCACCTCCAGCAGGGAGGCGCTGTGCCGCTCCTCCTCGAAGGCCCTGCGGCCGCCGCGCAGGCCGAAGAGGCGCTTGGCCAGGGCGATGTAGAGGACCGCGAGGATGTTCAGGACCAGCGTGGCGATCTTCAGGTAGCTCACCTTCTCGGTGAGTTCGTAGATCTCCAGCGGGAGGAAGGCCGCGGTGGCGACGACCGTCAGGTACTCCGCCCAGCGCTTGGCGTACCAGAGGCCGACGGCCTCGACGAGTTCGATCAGGGCGTAGGCCAGCAGCAGGGCGGCGACCAGCAGCAGGGTGGAGTGCCGGTAGCCGAAGGCCTTCTGGATGGAGCCGACGACGGGCGAGTGGTCGAGGTCGTAGTGGAAGTGCTTGAAGACCGGGCGGAGGACGTCCAGGTACTCGTTGAACAGCCGCCGGACCGCGTCCTGGCTGTTGCTGAACTTCCACACCGCCACCGCGACCAGCACGATGAACACCCCGCGCACGGCCCGCTCGATCGCCAGGAAGCGGAGGATGAACAGGTCGCGCAGCACCTTGCCGCGCGGGACGAGCGGCGCGTCGCCGGCCGGCCCCGCGCCGTGCGGCTCCCCCAGCACGAAGTCGCCGCAGCGCAGGCAGCGCCACACGTCACCGAGCGCGGTGTCGGCGTGCAGGCGGATGCGCAGCCGGGGGTCGTCGGGCGCGTAGGTCACATGCCCCTTGCGCGCGCAGGTCCGCCGGTCCCAGTCGATCTTCATTCCCCCGTGCCTCCACAACCCGTAGCCGATGTCACACGTACGGACGCCACGGACGAACATGCCGTTCCGATCGGTCCGGGCCGCACGTTAGTGGATCGAACAGGAACCTCTCTTCCGGGCCCCGGGTGCGGGGGACGCCGGGCGCCCGGCCCCCGTTCTGGTGGGGCCGGGCGTCCGGTGGTCTTTCGGCTCCGTACGGCTGCGGAGAGGACGGTCGACCGGGTGTGCCGGGGTCAGGCCCCCGCCAGCTCCTCGCGGGGCTCGGGAACCGTGCCGTCCGCCGGACGGTTCTCGTCGAGCAGCGACGTCTCGTCGAACGGCAGCTCGCCCGCCAGCACCCGCTCCACGCGGTCCTTGTCGATCTCCTTCGTCCAGGAGCCGATCAGCACCGTGGCCACCGCGTTGCCCGCGAAGTTCGTCAGGGCGCGCGCCTCGCTCATGAACCGGTCGATGCCGACGATCAGGCCCACGCCGTCGACCAGGGCGGGCCGGTGCGACTGGAGCGCGCCGGCGAGAGTGGCGAGCCCCGCGCCGGAGACGCCCGCGGCGCCCTTGGACGCGACCATCATGAACAGCAGCAGGGTGATCTGCTCGCCCAGGTGCAGGGGCTGCCCCAGGGCGTCGGCGACGAACAGGGAGGCCATGGTCAGGTAGATCATGGTGCCGTCGAGGTTGAAGGAGTAGCCGGTCGGCACAGTGATGCCGACGACCGGCCGGCTCACGCCCAGGTGCTCCATCTTGGCGATCAGGCGCGGCAGGGCGGTGTCGGAGGACGAGGTCGACAGGATGAGCAGGAACTCGCGGCCGAGGTACTTCAGCAGCTTCAGGATGTTGACCCGGGCGACGAACCACAGCACCGGGCCGAGGATCACGCCGACGAAGAGCACGCAGGTGATGTAGAAGGCCAGCATGATCGAGCCGAGGGCCTTCAGCGCCTCCACGCCGGTCTCGCCGACGACGGCCGCGATCGCGCCGAACGCACCCACCGGGGCCGCCCACATGATCATCGAAAGGACCCGGAAGACCAGCTTCTGGAGGTGCCCGATGCCCCGCAGGATCGGCTCGCCGGACGTGCCCATCGCCTGTATCGCGAAGCCGACCAGCAGCGCGACAAGGAGCGTCTGCAGCACCACGCCGCCCGTGAACGCGGAGACGAACGTCGTCGGGATGATGCTCAGCAGGAAGTCGACGAGCCCCTCGCTGCCGCTCGCGGCCTGGGTGTGGCCGGCCTGCTTGGCGGCGTCGGTGAGGTGCATGCCCGCACCGGGGTGGAGGACGTTGCCGACCACCAGGCCGATGGCCAGGGCCACGAACGACATGCCGATGAAGTAGGTGAGTGCGAGCCCGCCCAGCTTGCCGACCTTCGCGGCGCTGCGGATGGAACCGACACCGGTCACGATCGTGCAGAAGATGACCGGCGTGATCATCATCTTGATCAGGTTCACGAAGCCCGTGCCGAGCGGCTTGAGCTCCTTGGCGAAGTCCGGAGCGGCGAATCCCACCGCTATGCCGAGCCCCACCGCCACGATGACGGCGATGTAGAGATAGTGGGTGCGGTCCCGCTTCGTGCGGGGTCTGGCAGGTGCCGTGTCGGGGGTGCTGGCGGCCACGACTGCCCTCCTTGACGTCTTCGTCGGTGAACAACCGGCGTGCGGCTCACGTCCGGGGTTGCTGGGGAACGCCGTGACTATCCCGCGAGCTGTGAGGGCGGTCACCCTTCCGTTCATTTAGTTCACGCTCGGCCGCGGAGGCACACTGCTGGCATGCGCTTTCCGTCCCTCACCCGACCCCGCAGCCTGGCGGGGCAGCTGTTCGCCATGCAGGCGGTGCTGCTGGCGATGGTGGTGGCCGGTTACGCGCTGTTCACCTATGTCAACGACCGGCGGCAGGCCGAGGACGCCGCCGCCCGCCAGGCCACGGCGGTGGCCCGGACGATCGCGGACACCCCCTCGGTCCGCGCGGCGATCCGCACGCCCGACCCCACCGCCCGCCTGCAGCCGTACGCCCTCCAGGTCATGCGGGACGCGAACGTCGACTTCGTCACGATCATGACCCCGTCCGGCATCCGCTGGACCCACCCGGATCCGAAGCGGATCGGCGGTCGCTTCCTGGGCACCATCGCGCCCGCCCAGCAGGGCCACACCTTCACCGAGACCTACACCGGCACGCTCGGCGCCTCCGTGCGCGCGGTGACCCCGGTGACGGACGGCGGCCGGATCGTCGGCCTGGTCAGCGCCGGCATCACGGTGGAGCGGATCAGCGCGAGGGTGCAGGGCCAGGTCACGGCGCTGCTGGGGGTGGCCGGCGGCGTCCTGCTGCTGGGCGCGGTCGGCACCTACGTCGTCAACGCCCGGCTGCGCCGTCACACGCACGGCATGAACGCCGCCGAGCTGAGCCGGATGCACGACTACCACCAGGCGGCGCTGCACGCGGTCCGCGAGGGCCTGCTGATGCTGGACGGCCGGTACCGGGTGGCGCTGATCAACGACGGCGGCCGGGAGCTGCTGGGCGTGGGCGCGGAGGACGAGGTGGTGGGCCGCTCGGTGGCCGAGCTGGGCCTGCCGGCCCCGCTGACCGGCGCGCTGCTGTCCTCCGAGCCCCGGGTGGACGAGGTGCACCTGACGGCGTCCCGGGTGCTGGTGGTGAACACCTCCCCGGTGTCCGGCGGAGAGCGGCGCGGCACCGTCGTCACCCTGCGCGATGTGACCGAACTCCAGTCGCTGATGGGCGAGTTGGACTCGGAGCGGGGCTTCACCCTGGCGCTGCGCTCGCAGGCGCACGAGGCGGCGAACCGCCTGCACACCGTCGTGTCGCTGATCGAGCTGGGCCGGGCGCAGGAGGCGGTGGAGTTCGCCACGGCCGAGCTGGAGCTGGCGCAGGCGCTGACCGACCAGGTGGTGGCGGCGGTGAGCGAACCGGTGCTGGCCGCGCTGCTGCTGGGCAAGACCGCGCAGGCCAACGAGCGGGGCGTGGAGCTGGTCGTCTCGCCGGACAGCCGCCTGGACGACGGCCTGCTCCCCGGCGACTTCCCGGCGCGCGACCTGGTGACGATCCTCGGCAACCTGATCGACAACGCGGTGGACGCGGCGCAGGGCAGCGCCCGGGCGCGGGTGACGGTGACGGCGTACGCCTCGGACACCGAACTGGTGCTCCGGGTCTCGGACACGGGTCCCGGCGTCGACCCCGGCCATGCCGACCTGGTCTTCCAGCGGGGGTTCTCGACGAAGCCGGCCGGGCCCGGGGGCCGGGGCCTCGGGCTCGCCCTGGTCCGGCAGGCGGTGACCCGGCACGAGGGAAGGCTGACGGTGGCGGAGTCCGACGAGGGCGGCGAGGGCGGCGCGGTGTTCGAGGTGCGGCTGCCGTTGCGCACGGCGTCCGCCGTGTCCCGGGGTGGTGGCACGTGACGGACTCGTCGCCGATCAGAGTGCTGGTGGTGGAGGACGACCCGGTCGCCGCCGACGCGCACGTGATGTACGTGGGCCGGGTGCCCGGTTTCGTCGCGGTCGGGAAGGCCCGCACGGGCGCGGAGGCCCGCCGCGTCCTGGAGCGCACGCCGGTGGACCTGCTCCTGCTGGACCTGCACCTGCCGGACGTGCACGGCCTGCAGCTGGCCCGCTCCCTGCGGGCCGCGGGGCATCAGGCGGACGTGATAGCGGTGACGTCGGCACGGGATCTGGCGGTGGTCCGGGAGGGCGTCTCGCTGGGCGTCGTCCAGTACGTCCTGAAGCCGTTCACCTTCGCGACGCTGCGCGACCGCCTGGTCCGCTACGCCGAGTTCCACGGGGCGGTGGGCGAGGCGAGCGGCCAGGACGAGGTCGACCGGGCGCTGGCGGTCCTGCGGGCGCCGTCGCCGGCCGCGCTGCCCAAGGGGCTGAGCGGGCCGACGCTGGAGCGGGTGACGGGGGCACTGCGCGAGGCGCCGGAGGGCCTGACCGCGGCCGGGGTCGCCGAGGCCGTGGGCATCTCCCGGATCACCGCCCGCCGGTATCTGGAGCATCTGGTCGACGCGGGCCGGGCCGGGCGCAGTCCGCTGTACGGACAGGTGGGACGGCCGGAACTGGTGTACCGGTGGCTGCCGCAGGGCCGGTGAGAACGTGAACGGCGCTCGCCAGATCTCCCGACTCCCCGTCCCTGCACGCGCATTGACTTGACTGGACCACCACTCTTGCCTTCACACGGCAACCATCCGAGGCCACCCCATGTGCGCCCGCAGGAGGTCATGCCCGTGCGCCCCACCGCCGCTCTCTCCGCGGGTATCTGAGGCCCCTCGACCCCTACCTCGCCAAGTGGCCGGACTGGGGGCAGTTCATCGACACGGCGAAGGCCGCGCCCAAGGGCCAGGACGGGAAGGCGTACGGCGTCCCGGACGGCACCGACACCCGCGGACTCTGGTACGACAAGCGGGTGTTCCGCAGGGCCGGCCTGCCCACCGACTGGCAGCCGAAGACCTGGGACGACATCCTCGCCGCCGCCAGGGCCATCAAGCGCAAGGTGCCCGGTCCTGAACGGCGCGGCGGGCGCGACGGCTCAGAAGACCGACTCGGCCTCGTCCATCCGGTCCTTCGGCACCGTCTTCAGCTCGGTGACGGCCTCGGCCAGCGGCACCATCACGATGTCGGTGCCGCGCAGCGCGGTCATCCGGCCGAACTCGCCGCGGTGCGCGGCCTCGACGGCGTGCCAGCCGAAGCGGGTGGCGAGGACGCGGTCGTAGGCGGTGGGCACGCCGCCGCGCTGGACGTGGCCGAGGATGACCGGCTTGGCCTCCTTGCCGAGGCGCCGCTCCAACTCGTACGCGAGGGCGGTGCCGATGCCCTGGAAGCGCTCGTGGCCGTACTGGTCGATCTCGCCCTTGCCGTAGTCCATGGTGCCCTCGGAGGGGTGGGCGCCCTCGGCGACGCAGATGACGGCGAACTTCTTGCCGCGCGCGAAGCGTTCCTCGACCATCTTCACCAGGTCGGCGGGGTCGAAGGGCCGCTCGGGCAGGCAGATGCCGTGGGCGCCGGCGGCCATGCCGGACTCCAGGGCGATCCAGCCCGCGTGCCGGCCCATGACCTCCACGACCATCACCCGCTGGTGGGACTCGGCGGTCGTCTTCAGGCGGTCCATGGCCTCGGTCGCGACACCGACGGCGGTGTCGAAGCCGAAGGTGCGGTCGGTGGAGGAGATGTCGTTGTCGATCGTCTTGGGCACGCCGACGACAGGCAGGCCGGCGTCGGAGAGCATGCGGGCCGCGGTGAGCGTGCCCTCGCCGCCGATCGGGATCAGCGCGTCGATGCCGAACTCCTCGACCATGTCGGTGGCCTTGTCGCAGGCCTCGCGCAGCCGGTCGCGCTCCAGGCGGGAGGAGCCGAGGATGGTGCCGCCGCGGGCCAGGATGCCGCTGACCGCGTCGAGATCGAGGGTGCGGTAGTGCCGGTCGAGCAGCCCCCGGTAGCCGTCCTCGAAGCCGATGACCTCGTCGCCGTACTGCGCCACCGCCCGGTGCACGACCGACCGGATCACGGCGTTCAGGCCGGGGCAGTCGCCGCCTGCGGTGAGGACTCCGATGCGCATCGTGCTGTGTCTCCTGCTCGCTTTCGGTGCCGGTGAGCCGTTTCCGATTCTTCCACGTCCGCCGGAGCGGTGAAGTCCTGGCGGGCGCCTTAACTGGCGACCGGGGTATTGTCAAGAGGGTTCGGCTCACCTCGGTGGGCGATTTTTGTGCCGACGACGTTTTATGCCGACGACGCGACAGACACGGCATCACCACACGAGGAACGGAGTGGACGCGTGACGCGCAGCGTGTACGTGACCGGGATCGACCGCGGGGACGGCCGCCAGGTCGTGGAGCTGGGGGTCATGGAACTCCTCACCCGGCAGGTCGACCGGGTGGGCGTCTTCCGTCCGCTCGTCCACGACGGCCCGGACCGGATGTTCGAGCTGCTGCGGGCGCGCTACCGCCTCGCCCAGGACCCGTCGACCGTCTACGGCATGGACTACCGGCAGGCGTCCGCGCTCCAGGCCGAGCGGGGCACCGACGAACTGGTCTCCGCCCTCGTCGACCGCTTCCACCTGGTGGCCCGCGACTACGACGTCGTCCTCGTCCTCGGCACCGACTTCGCCGACACCCAACTCCCGGACGAGCTGGCGCTCAACGCCCGCCTCGCCAACGAGTTCGGCGCCTCCGTGCTCCCGGTGGTCGGCGGCCGCCGGCAGACCGCGGAGTCCGTGCTGGCCGAGACCCGCAACGCCTACCGGGCGTACGACGGCCTCGGCTGCGACGTCCTCGCCATGGTCGCCAACCGGGTGGTCCGCGAGGACCGCGACGAGATCGCCGAGCGGCTGGCCACCCGGCTGCCGGTGCCGTGCCACGTGCTGCCCGACGACCCCGCGCTGTCCGCGCCGACCGTCTCCCAGATCGCCCACACCCTGCACGCCAAGGTGCTGCTCGGCGACGACTCCGGGCTCGCGCGGGACGCCCTCGGCTTCGTCTTCGGCGGTGCGATGCTGCCCAACCTGCTGACCGCCCTGACGCCGGGCTGCCTGGTCGTGACCCCCGGGGACCGCGCCGACCTGGTCGTCGGCTCGCTGGCCGCGCACAGCGCCGGCACCCCGCCGATAGCCGGCGTGCTGCTGACCCTGAACGAGGTGCCGAGCGAGGAGGTCCTCACCCTGGCCGCCCGCCTCGCCCCGGGCACCCCGGTGCTCTCCGTGGCCGGCAACAGCTTCCCCACCGCCGAGCGGCTGTTCTCCCTGGAGGGCAGGATGACCGCGGCCACCCCGCGCAAGGCGGAGACGGCGCTCGGCCTGTTCGAGCGCCACGTCGACACCGCCGACCTGGCCCGCCGGGTCTCCGCGCCGAGCAGCGACCGGATCACCCCGATGATGTTCGAGCACAAGCTGCTGGAGCAGGCGCGCGCCGACAAGCGGCGGGTGGTCCTCCCCGAGGGCACCGAGGAGCGGGTGCTGCACGCGGCCGAGGTGCTGCTGCGCCGGGGCGTGTGCGACCTGACGCTGCTCGGCCCCGAGGACCAGATCCGCAAGAAGGCCGCCGACCTCGGCATCGACCTGGGCGACACCCGGCTGATCGACCCGGTCGCCTCGGAGCTGCGCGACGCCTTCGCCGAGAAGTACGCGGCGCTGCGCGCCCACAAGGGCACCACGGTGGAGCAGGCCTACGACGTCGTCTCGGACGTGAACTACTTCGGCACCCTGATGGTCCAGGAGGGCCTGGCCGACGGCATGGTGTCCGGCTCGGTGCACTCCACGGCCGCCACGATCCGGCCGGCCTTCGAGATCATCAGGACCAGGCCGGACTCCTCGATCGTCTCGTCCGTGTTCTTCATGTGCCTGGCCGACAAGGTGCTGGTCTACGGCGACTGCGCGGTCAACCCGGACCCGGACGCCGAGCAACTCGCGGACATCGCCGTCCAGTCGGCGCACACGGCGGCGCAGTTCGGGGTGGAGCCTCGGATCGCGATGCTGTCGTACTCCACCGGCACCTCCGGCTCGGGCGCGGACGTGGACAAGGTGCGCGAGGCCACCGAACTGGTCCGCGCGCGCCGGCCCGACCTGAAGATCGAGGGGCCGATCCAGTACGACGCGGCCGTGGAGCCGACCGTCGCCGCCACCAAGCTGCCGGGCTCGGAGGTCGCCGGGCAGGCCAGCGTGCTGATCTTCCCCGACCTCAACACCGGGAACAACACGTACAAGGCCGTGCAGCGCTCGGCCGGCGCGATCGCCGTCGGCCCGGTCCTGCAGGGTCTGCGCAAGCCGGTCAACGACCTGTCCCGGGGCGCGCTCGTGCAGGACATCGTGAACACCGTCGCGATCACGGCGATCCAGGCCCAGAACTCCAGCGAGAAGGCGTACCAGCAGTGACCTCCCCCACCCGCGTCCTCGTCCTCAACTCCGGCTCCTCGTCGCTGAAGTACCAGCTGCTGGACATGCGCGCCGACAGCCGGCTGGCGGTCGGCCTGGTCGAGCGCATCGGCGAGCAGACCTCCCGGCTCGAGCACACCTGCCTGGCCGGCGGCGGCAGCCGTGAGCAGACGGGCCCCATCGCCGACCACGACGCCGCGCTCAAGGCGGTCGCCGGGGAGCTGAGCCGGGACGGCCTCGGCCTGGACTCGCCGGACCTGGCCGCGATCGGGCACCGGGTGGTGCACGGCGGGATGTTCTTCACCGAGCCCACGGTGATCGACGACGCGGTGCTCGCCGAGATCGAGCGGCTGATCCCGGTCGCCCCGCTGCACAACCCGGCCAACCTCACCGGCATCCGCACCGCACAGGCCCTGCGCCCCGACCTGCCGCAGGTCGCCGTCTTCGACACCGCGTTCCACACGACCATGCCGGAGTCGGCGGCGCGTTACGCGATCGACCCGAGGATCGCCGACCGCCACCGCATCCGCCGCTACGGCTTCCACGGCACCTCGCACGCCTACGTCTCCCGCCGGACCGCGCGGCTGCTGGGCAGGGAGCCCTCCGAGGTCAACGTCATCGTGCTGCACCTGGGCAACGGCGCCTCGGCCTCCGCGGTCGAGAGGGGCCGGTGCGTGGACACCTCCATGGGGCTGACGCCTTTGGAGGGTCTGGTGATGGGTACGCGATCCGGTGATCTGGACCCGGCCGTCGTCTTCCATTTGGCGCGTGTCGGCGGAATGTCCATGGACGAGATCGACACTCTTCTCAACAAGAGGAGTGGTTTGTTCGGTCTGTGCGGGGACAACGACATGCGGGAGATCCGCCGCCGGATCGACGAGGGCGACGAAGAGGCCGCTCTCGCCTTCGACATTTACATTCACCGGCTCAGGAAGTACATCGGCGCCTATTACGCCGTTCTCGGGAGGGTGGACGCGGTCGCCTTCACCGCCGGGGTCGGCGAGAACGCGGCCCCGGTGCGGGAGGCGGCGATCGCGGGCCTGGAGAGCCTCGGCCTCGCGGTCGACCCCGAGCGCAACGCCGTGCGCAGCGGTGAGCCGCGGCTGATTTCGCCCGACTCCGCGCGGGTGGCGGTGGCCGTGGTGCCGACGGATGAAGAACTGGAGATCGCGACGCAGACGTACGCACTGGTCGGAAAGAGCAATTGAGCAGCACCTGAGCGGTGCGCCACTCATTTGTATCTTCCGCCAGACGGAATATTCCGTTGCGAAACAAACCGATAGGATCGCCCCATGCGCCGTTCGAAAATCGTCTGTACTCTCGGCCCCGCGGTCGACTCCCACGAGATGCTCGTCGCCATGATCGAGGCGGGCATGAATGTGGCCCGGTTCAACTTCAGCCACGGCACCCACGCCGAGCACCAGGCGCGGTACGACCGCGTCCGTGCCGCGTCGAAGGAGACCGGCCGGGCCATCGGTGTCCTCGCCGACCTGCAGGGCCCGAAGATCCGCCTGGAGACCTTCGCCGAGGGTCCGGTCGAGCTGGAGCGCGGTGACGAGTTCGTCATCACGACCGAGGACGTGCCGGGCGACAAGCACATGTGCGGTACGACGTACAAGGGGCTCCCGGGCGACGTCGCACGCGGCGACCAGATCCTGATCAACGACGGCAACGTCGAGCTGAAGGTGCTGGACGTCGAGGGCGCCCGGGTCAAGACGATCGTCATCGAGGGCGGTGTCGTCTCCGACCACAAGGGCATCAACCTGCCCGGCGCGGCCGTGAACGTGCCCGCGCTCAGCGAGAAGGACGTCGAGGACCTGCGCTTCGCCCTCCGCATGGGATGCGACATGGTCGCGCTGTCCTTCGTCCGCGACGCCCGGGACGTCCACGACGTCCACAAGGTCATGGACGAGGAGGGCCGCCGGGTCCCGGTCATCGCCAAGGTGGAGAAGCCGCAGGCGGTGGAGAACATGGAGGACGTCGTGATGGCGTTCGACGGCGTGATGGTCGCCCGCGGCGACCTCGCCGTCGAGTACCCGCTCGAGAAGGTCCCCATCGTGCAGAAGCGCCTGATCGAGCTGTGCCGGCGCAACGCCAAGCCGGTGATCGTGGCGACCCAGATGATGGAGTCGATGATCACCAACTCCCGCCCGACCCGCGCCGAGGCCTCCGACGTGGCCAACGCGATCCTGGACGGCACCGACGCGGTCATGCTGTCGGCCGAGTCCAGCGTGGGCGCCTACCCGGTCGAGACGGTCAAGACGATGTCGAAGATCGTCCAGGCCGCCGAGCAGGAGCTGCTCTCCAAGGGCCTGCAGCCGCTGGTGCCGGGCAAGAAGCCGCGCACGCAGGGCGGTTCGGTGGCCCGCGCGGCCTGCGAGATCGCCGACTTCCTCGGCGGCAAGGGCCTGGTCGCCTTCACCCAGTCCGGTGACACCGCGCGCCGGCTCTCCCGCTACCGGGCCATTCAGCCGATCATCGCCTTCACCACGGACGAGTCCACCCGCAACCAGCTCACCCTCAGCTGGGGCGTGGAGTCGCACGTCGTGCCGTTCGTGAGCACCACCGACGAGATGGTCGACCTGGTGGACCAGGAGGTCGCCCGGCTGGGCCGCTTCGACGCGGGCGACACGGTCATCATCACCGCCGGCTCGCCCCCCGGCGTCCCCGGCACCACCAACATGCTCCGCGTGCACCACCTGGGCACCGAGAGCAACTGACCAGCCCCGCACGGGCCCTGAACGGCGCCGAGGGCGCCCCCTGTGTCACAGGGGGCGCCCTCGGCGTGTGTGCGGCTCCCGAACGGGCTTGCGGGACCGGTCAGTCGGTCGTGTACACATGCATGCCGGGCACGTGCAGGTTGCCGCCGAACTGGGCCGCCTGCACCACCTTGACGTTGGTGAAGTAGATCAGCGGGAGGTTCAGCGGGGGCGGGCTGTCGGGGCTGAACGTCATCGGGATCAGCCCGAACAGGTTGCCCGAGATCTTCTCGGTGTACATCACCGTGGAGCCGCCGCGGATGGTGGACGTCGAGCCCTTGGCCGCCTGCACGTGGTAGGTCTTGCCGGCCGCCTTGTCCTTCACCGTCTGGTGCAGGTCACCGATGTCCGTACCGCCCGAGATGACGTACTTCAGCACCTTCTTCGTGGTGCCGCTCGCCGTCTTGACCTCCACGATGCCCTGGTAGTCGGCGCCCTTGAGCAGCAGGGAGCTGGCGTCCAGGTACCAGGGGTCGTCCGCCACCGGCACCTTGTTGTCGACGCCGCCCACGTCGGTGGTGGCCGTGGGGCAGTTCTCCGGCGAGGTGCTGGAGCTCGCGGACGGGCTCGCCGTGACCGAACCGGCCGCGTCCTGGACCGCCTTGGTGGCGTCCTGGACCGCCTTGGTGGCGTCCCCGGCCGTCTTGGAGACCGTGTCGGTGGTCTTCTTGACCGTGTCGGTGGCCTTCTTCACCGTGTCCGTGACCGTCTTGGTGGTCTTGGACACGGTGTCCTTGACGGAGCCCGAGCCCTGGGAGCCGGACGGCGACGGGCTAGCCGACGGCGTCGGGCTCGCGGACGCGGTGCCGGAGTCCGACTTGCCCCCGCCGAGGATGCCGCCGAGCGTGTCGCCGATGGTGTCCAGCAGTCCGCCGCCGCTGCTCTGGGACGCCGAAGGGGTCGGTGTGGCCGAACCGCCGGAGCCCGAACCCGAGCCCGACGAGCCGGAGGTGGCGCTCGGCCGGGGCGTGGCCTTGTCGCCGGAACCGGAGTCCGACGACGAGGACGTGCCCGAGTCCTTGGAGGCGTCGGGGCTCGCCGACGGCGACGGCGTGGCCGTGTCGGCGGACTTGCTCCCCGAGGCGGTCGGCGACGGCGAGGCCGAGGAGTCCTTGGCGCCGTCCAGCGCGCCGACGCAGTCCTTGTACTCGTCGGCCGTCAGGCTCTTGGACGTCGACGGTGCCGGGCTGCCGGTGTCGGCGAGGGCGAGCGTGGACGTGAAGCCCATGCCCACCAGCACCGCCGTCGGCATCGCCACGGAGGCGATCGCCTTGCCGGCCGGCATGTGGAACCTGGTGAACAGCGGCCTTCTGGGTGCCGCGTGGCGGGGCCCGGTTCTCGCGCGGGACCCGTCCACATCGGTCCCGCGGGTCACCTCGTCAGCCGGCACTGTGCCTCCCGTTCGCCCCGTTGGCCGGGCTCGTTCCTGACAGGTCGTTCGCTTCGTACCCCGCGGCGTCCACGCCCTGGTGGCGCTGCGGGCCCTTGTCCAGCAGCGGGGCGGCCCCGGGGGTCGCGCCCTCGTCCGGGGCGGCCTCGGCCGGCGGCTGCGACTGCGGCTCCGCGCCCGGCACCCAGGACACGGCCATCGCTCCGCCGATGAGGGAGAGCAGGAAGCCCATGACGAAGCCGCCGAAGTTGGACACGGGGAGGGACACCAGCGCGAGCAGGATCGCCGCGACACCCGCGAAGACCCGTACGTGCTTCTGGAACCAGAGGCTGATGCCCAGGACGATGAGCAGCACGCCGATGATCAGGGACCCGGCACCCGCCGTGGTCGCCATCGCCAGTGTCAGGTGTCCGATCTGCAGATGGGCGTAGGGGAAGTACATGATCGGAAAGCCGCCGAGCAAGACGAACAGACCGGCCCAGAACGGACGCGTGCCCCGCCAGGCGCGGAACTGCAGCCTCCGGCGGGTGAACTGGCCGGATGCGGCGGCAGGAGTCTCGGCGCTCATGGAAAACAGCTCCCTGGTGCGGCGTTGCTGTGGTGGTGATGTGTGCCGCGTGTGAACACGTGGCCGGAGTGGGACGGGCGGGGGTGCCTTCGGCGCCCCCGCCCGTCAGTCAGTGCTCAGTAGCACTCGTGCGTACCCGTCTGCAGCGACATGTGGAGACCGCTGAGCTTGAAGGTACCCGCGGTGGTCGCCCACGCCGTCTGCTTCACGCCGGTCAGCGTGGCCGAATCGGCCTGCTGGGCGAAGCCGTACGGGTTGGACTTCTCCGACCCGCCCTTCATGCCCGGACCCTTGGAGGCGTCCTTGGCGGCCACACCGATGTCGATGTTGTTGAAGGTCGCGTCGGCGTCGAGGTCGGAGACGTCGATGTAGAGGTTGTCCGCCTCCACCGGCTTGTCCGCGCCCGCCTTCAGCACCAGGCTCACCGAGCCCAGCACCGGGATGTCCGGCGTCACGACGGACTGGCACATGTTGTTGATCGTGGCCTTCTTGAAGGCCGAGACCGCGACCGGGTGAGCGGTCTGCTGACCGCTCAGGGTGTAGCCGCTGTCGATCGCGCCGTACTGCTCGAAGCCGGTACCGACCAGCTTGTCGGCGGTCACCTTGAACGACTGACCGGACACGCTGAACGAGGCGGCGAGCGCGCCCTGCGCCAGGGCGACGCCTATCGCGGCCGTCGCGGCGACGCTGGGCACCATGACCACAGCGAACCGCTTCCATCTGGTCCCGCCACGCACCTGGGACTCCATATTTCCTCCTTCTCGGACGTACATCTCCTGGCCCGGACTCGCCTCAGTCGGCTCAGCCAGGCAGGGATGGGAGAAGTGCTACGTCCTCGGGAAGGAGAGCGCCCGCGCTCGGTGGCGCGAACTGCGCCCGAATCACCGGCGATCACCCCCGAGCGACAACCACTGGTCGCGCCTGACACGCATCACGCACAACCTTGCTGGACAGGCTTCGCCGACCGGCGAAGACCCCCCTGCCCAAGAGCCGGCGCCACTGCCGCCGTCTCTGCTCGGTGGGGACCCAGATTCTCCCGAGACCCGACCGGCTGCCGGGGTACGGGAATGGACCGAGCGTCGCCGATCGTGGTGCATTCTCGGCCTGGGCACAAGGGGGTTCGTTACTGGCTAGTAACGGCCGGATAACCGTGCCACGACCGGACGGTCTCGGAGGGCGACGCTGGGTGGCATCCGGGGGCAGAACAAAGCCGTTGATCCTTGGATGAATCCAGACAGACCAACGGCCATGTCTTACTCGGAGTAACAGCGGCCCCGATTACCAAGATTTGGTAAAGCGGAGCCGCCCTAACGTCTCGTCGGCAAATCTTTCACCCCGGCATCACAAGCCGTGGCGTTTAGCGACTGGTCAGAACAGGGCCCGCGCGAGCGCCCGGCGCGCGCCCACGACCCGCGGATCCTCGGGGCCGACGACCTCGAAGAGCTCCAGCAGCCGGCGCCGCGCCGCGTCCCGGTCGTCGCCCGCCGTGCGCTGCACGGTCTCGATCAGCCGCCCGAGGGCGTCCTCGACGTGGCCGCCCACCAGGTCCAGGTCGGCGGCGGCGATCTGCGCGTCGACGTCCTTCGGCCGCTCGGCCGCCTCCTGACGCACCTTCTGCGGGTCCATGCTCTGCACCCGCTGCAGCAACTCGGCCTGTGCGAGGCCGAGTTTGGCCTCCGGGTGGGCCGGGTCGTCGGACAGCACGTTCTTGTACGCCCGGATGGCGCCGCCCAGGTCGCCGGCGTCCAGGGCGTCCGCGGCGGCGTTCAGGGCCGCGTCGTACGGCCCCGCCAGGGCCTCGGCGGGCGCCCGGCCGCCGGGCTCGGCGTCCGGGTCGACGGTCAGGCCGGTCAGCCCGAAGCGCTGCTCGGCCACCTGCACCAGCTGGTCGAGGGTCTGCCGGATCTGCTGCTCGCCGGCCGTCCCCTGGAAGAGCGGCAGTGCCTGTCCGGCCACGACGGCGAACACGGCCGGGATGCCCTGCACCCCGAACTGCTGCATCAGCATCTGGTTGGCGTCGACGTCGATCTTGGCGAGCAGGATGCGGCCGTTGTACTCGACGGCCAGTCGCTCCAGGACCGGGCTCAGCTGCTTGCAGGGCTGACACCACTCGGCCCAGAAGTCGATGACGACCGGGACTTCGGCCGAGCGCTGCAGGACATCGCGCTCGAAGCCGGCCTCGTCTACGTCGATGACGAGATCGGCCGGAGAGACGGCCCGCGCGCCGCCCTGCCGGGCGGCTTGGGCGCGTGCCTGCTCGGCCTTGGCCTTGGCCTCCTGGGCCGCCTTCACCGCGGCGAGGTCGACCACGCCGCTCATGGACATGTTCCGTGGCTGCATGCGTCTATCCTCCCCCGTTCCCGCGTCTGAAGAAAAAAGCGCCGTGCTGTGGCGCCGGGTCCCCACCCCACGCCGTGGTCATCGCCCGCGTACGTCCCACACGAGCTTTCGCTACGACCCGTAGCGTAATGGCAATGGGGGCCCGCGCGACACCACGCCCCGGTGATCTCCCTCACGACGCCGCACGACCCGCCGGTTTATGGTCAGGGGATGCAGAGCCGCACCCCCGCCAGCCGTACCGGGCGTCCGCGCAGCGCCGCCGCGGACACCGCGATCCTGGCCGCGACGCGGGAGGCGCTGGTGGAGCTGGGCTGGTCCAAGCTCACCCTGGGGGACGTGGCGACGCGGGCCGGGGTGGCGAAGACGACCCTGTACCGCCGCTGGGCCGGCAAGCCCGAGCTGGTGGTCGACGCGGTGGCGGAGCTGTTCGACGAGCTGGAGCTGCCCGACCGGGGCAGCCTCGCGGCCGACATCGAGGGCGTGGTCCTGCAGTTCGCGGCCATCCTGGCCCGTCCGGAGGCCAAGAGCGGCCTCATGGCCGTGGTGGCGGAGGCGACCCGGGACGACGCCCTGCGCGAGCGCGTCCGCGCCTCGATCGTGGACCGCCAGAAACGGCTGGTTCTGGAGGGCCGGGCCCGGGCCCAGGCGCGCGGCGAACTCCCGCCCGAGCCCGACCTGGAGGAGGCCGCACGGACGGCCGACCTCATCTTCGACATGGTGGCGGGCGCGGTGGTGCACCGCGCGCTGGTGAGCGGCAAGCCGGCGGACGAGGAGTGGGTCCACAGCTTCACGCGCGTGCTGCTGCAGGGCCTGGTCTCGTCCGCCTGACGGCGCCCCCGACGCCGTCCGCCCGGCGCCTCAGAAGCCCGCGGGCTCCGTGTACACCCCCCACTCGTCCCGCAGGACACCGCAGATCTCGCCCAGAGTCGCCTCGGCGCGGACGGCGGCCAGCATGGGCTCGATCATGTTCGAGCCGTCGCGGGCGGCGGCGAGCATGCCGTCGAGGGCCGTGCGCACGGCCGCGTCGTCCCGGGCGGCCTTGCGCTCCCCGAGGACCCGGACCTGCTCCCGCTCGACCTCGTGGCTCACCCGCAGGATCTCCAGATCCCCGGTGACGGAGCCGGTGTGGACGTTGACGCCGACGACCTTCTTCTCGCCCTTCTCCAGCGCCTGCTGGTAGCGGAAGGCGGACTCTGCGATCTCGCCGGTGAACCAGCCGTCCTCGATGCCGCGCAGGATTCCGGAGGTGATCGGCCCGATCGGGTGCTGCCCGTCCGGGTGGGCGCGCAGACCGCGCTCCTTGATCTGCTCGAAGATCTTCTCCGCGTCGGCCTCGATCCGGTCCGTGAGCTGCTCGACGTACCAGGAACCGCCCAGCGGGTCGGCCACGTTGGCGACCCCGGTCTCCTCCATCAGCACCTGCTGGGTGCGCAGCGCGATCTCCGCGGCCTGCTCGCTCGGCAGCGCGAGGGTCTCGTCCAGGGCGTTGGTGTGCAGCGAGTTGGTGCCGCCGAGCACGGCGGCCAGCGCCTCCACGGCCGTGCGCACGACGTTGTTGTACGGCTGCTGCGCCGTCAGCGACACACCTGCCGTCTGGGTGTGGAACCGCAGCCACTGCGCCTTCTCGGACGTCGCGCCGTACACGTCCCGCATCCAGCGCGCCCAGATCCTGCGCGCCGCGCGGAACTTGGCGATCTCCTCGAAGAAGTCGACGTGCGCGTCGAAGAAGAAGGACAGGCCCGGGGCGAAGACGTCCACGTCCAGGCCGCGGCTGAGGCCCAGCTCGACGTACCCGAAGCCGTCGGCGAGCGTGTACGCCAGCTCCTGCGCGGCCGTGGCCCCCGCCTCGCGGATGTGGTAGCCGGAGACGGACAGCGGCTTGTACGCGGGGATGCCCGCCGCGCAGTGCTCCATCAGGTCGCCGATCAGGCGCAGGTGCGGCTCGGGCTGGAAGAGCCACTCCTTCTGGGCGATGTACTCCTTGAAGATGTCGGTCTGCAGGGTGCCGTTGAGCACCGCCGGGTCCACGCCCTGCCGCTCGGCGGCGACCAGGTACATGCAGAAGACGGGCACGGCGGGCCCGCTGATGGTCATGGAGGTGGTGACGTCGCCGAGCGGGATGTCCTTGAACAGGACCTCCATGTCGGCGGCGGAGTCGATGGCGACCCCGCAGTGCCCGACCTCGCCGAGGGAGCGCGGGTCGTCGGAGTCGCGGCCCATCAGCGTCGGCATGTCGAAGGCCACGGACAGACCGCCGCCGCCCGCCGCGAGGATCATCTTGTAGCGCTCGTTGGTCTGCTCGGCGTTGCCGAACCCGGCGAACTGCCGGATGGTCCAGGTACGCCCGCGGTAGCCGGTCGGATGGAGCCCGCGCGTGAAGGGGTACTCCCCGGGCCAGCCGATCCGCTCGAATCCCTCGTACGTGTCACCCGGCCGGGGCCCGTACACCGGCTCCACGGGATCGCCGGAGAGCGTGGTGAAATCCGCGTCGCGTTTGCGCGCGGCGTCGTAACGGGCCTGCCAGCGCCGGCGGCCCTCCTCGATGGCGTGAGCGTCCATACCATCGAATTTACTTGGACGTCCTAGTAAATGTCGATGGCAGACCGCCGTACGGTGGCCGTACGGCGGTGACCTTCGTTACGCCTTGGCGACGGCCGGGGCCGGCTCGGCGACCTTGGCCTCCAGCTCGCGGCTGATCCTGCGCTCGACGAAGAAGGCGGCGGTGGGGATGGTCCCCGCGAGCAGCACCCACAGCTGCCGGCCGATCGGCATCTTCGCCTTCGAGCCCAGGTCGAAGGCGACGACGAGGTAGACGACGTACAGCCAGCCGTGGGCGATGGCGACGACCCGGGTGACGTCCGCGGCGCCGTCGATCTGGAACCCGTACTTGGCGATCATGCTCAGGCACAGCAGAACCAGCAGGACACCGGTGGTGTAGGCCATGACGCGGTAGCGGATCAGCACGCTTCGTTTCATGCATATGAGCGTAACCGCCCGAAAAACCCCCGCTTCGGCGGGGAGCACTACGCCCGCGCGCGTGAGCGCGTCAGGACGCTCGAACCTCCTCCGCATCAGCGGAGAGCACCGCGCTGACCCGCGGGAACCCTACTCCTCGTCGAAGTCGTGCGCAGCGATCCGCAGCGGACGGAGCATCGCGAAGATCTCCGCGCACTCCTCCGCGTCGTACACCCCGAGCCCGAAGTCCATGGCCATCAGGTCGCGGGTGGCCGCGTCGACCACCTCGCGCCCCTTGTCGGTGATGACGGCGAGCGTGCCGCGCCCGTCGTTGGGGTTGGGCCGCTTGGCGACCAGCCCGGACCGCACCAGCCGGTCCACGGTGTTCGTCACGGACGTGGGGTGCACCATCAGCCGCTCGCCGATCTTGGACATCGGCAGCTCGCCGGCCTTGGAGAAGGTGAGCAGCACCAGCGCCTCGTAGCGGGCGAACGTCAGCCCGTACGGCTTGACCACCGCGTCCACCTCGGCGAGCAGGATCTGCTGGGCCCGCATGATCGAGGTGATCGCGGCCATGGACGGCACGTTTCCCCAGCGCTGCTTCCAGAGCTCGTCGGCGCGGGCGATGGGGTCGAACGGAAGGCTGAGAGGCTTCGGCACGTCTCCAGACCCTACCGGCCGGTCATATGCCGGTCAGCCCTGTCTCGCCTTTCGGTCGCCCGGGGCCGCGACGGCGGCCCGCGGCCGCACAGCACACCCGCCGCACCGCTCCCTGCCACAGCCGAACGCACCCGCCTGCACCGCCGCGCCGGCGCCCTGTCCGGTCATCCGGGACGACGAGCGCCACCACGCAGCCGGGCGGTCGGCAGCATCCGAGGCGTGCGGCTCCGCGCGGGCCGGGCAGGACGGCACATCCGACGCGTGCGGCTCCGCGCGGGCCGCGCATCCGACGCGTGCGGCTCCCCGCAGGCCGCGGAGGGCGACGCCGGTCGGCGCCCCGTCCGCCGCAGATGGTGCCGCACCGTGGTCAGCGCCCCGTCCGCCGCAGATGGTGCCGAACCGCCCGTTGGGCCACCGGACCCAGTGACTCCAGCGCGCCCACCAGCGCGCCCAGGTGCTCCAGCGCGTCCAGCGCCGCGTGCGCGCCCGCCTCGTCGACGCCCTCGTACAGCTCGATGCCGACGAAGGAGGCGGCCACCACGCGGGCCAGCCCCGCCGGGTCGACGAACTCGCCGAAGGGCGCCCCGGCGAGCAGCCGGGTGAGCACCCGCTCCAGCTCGGTGATCCAGAGGCTGAGCCCCGCGGCCGTGGCGGGGCCCAGCGCGGCGTGGGTCGGGGCGCCGGCCAGGACCTGGCCGAGCAGGGCCACGTGCCCTCCGTCCCGCTCGTGCTCGTGGATCTCGCGGCCGACGGCGAGGAGTTCGGACAGGGAGGTGACCTCGGCGAGCCGGTCGCGGTAGCGGGCGACGGCCTTCTCCGCGCCGTACCGGCAGGCGGCCGCGAGCAGCTCGTCCACCGAGCCGAAGTGGTAGAAGACGAGGGCCTGGTTGACGCCGGCCGCGCCCGCCACCGTCCGGGCCGAGGTCTTGGCGATGCCCTGCTCGGTGAGCACGCTCAGGGCGCCCTCCAGCAGCTTGGTCTTGGTCTCCTGGGCCTTCGCCGTCTCGGGGCTCACGCCGGCGCCTCCTCCCGCAGCTCCAGGGCCCGCAGCAGGCGGGGCGTCCGGATCCGGGTGACGGGGGTGCGCAGGCAGCGCCGGGCGGCCGGGGTGCACGGCAGCGGGGACTTGAACAGGGCGAGGCAGACGGCCGCGAGGAGCAGCACCGGGCACAGGTAGGCCGCGGCGGGGGCGAAGGACCCGAAGAGCGCGAGGAGCGACCGGTGGTCCAGCCCCGTCAGGCAGGCGGCGAGCAGCAGCACCCGTACGGCCATCTCGGCCAGCCAGTTGGCGAGGGCCCGCTCGGGCGTGACGCCCCGCTCCAGCCAGAGCCGGAGCCGGTCGAAGGACCATGCGGTCGCCCAGCGGATCAGCGGGCGCAGCAGCAGGCGGTCGGCGACGGCGCCGAAGACGCCCCAGCGGGGCCGGTAGTCGCAGCCGGTGACGAAGCGGACGCCGTGGGCGTCGGGCACGTAGCGGCAGTAGCCGCTGCCCTCGGCGATCGGCGACAGGGGGTGCGAGGAGGAGAAGCGCAGGGCGGCGATGCGGGAGCCGTCGTGGCGGCCGTGCTCGCCCGCCCCGACCCCGGTGCCCGACACGGTGAGGAACGGCAGCACGCGCGCCGTGTACCGGAAGCGGCGCGGCTCGCCGTGGGTGCGCGGGAGGTATTCGATGCCGGACAGGCGCAGGTCCCAGCGCTGGTGCCGTCCGGGGTCCTGCGTGTGCGCCCACAGCTCGTCGAGGCCGGTGCGTATGTGTGTCTCCGTATAGAGACCCATGGTGTTCCCCCACGTCATGGCGCTGTTTGAGCGACCGCTCAAACGATCTCGGCACAACCTACTCCGCTTTGAGCGACCGCTCAATCCGCGGGACCGGAAAAACCCCGGCCTCCGGGGCCGGGGCTTCGGGGGCGGGGGTTCGTCGGTTCGTGCGCGCGAGGCGCGCACCTGCCGACTAGCCGGCGAGGTGCCGTTCGACCGTCTCGACCTTCGAGGTCAGCCCGTCGGTCACGCCCGGCCGGATGTCCGCCTTGAGGACGAGGGACACGCGCGGGGCGCGCTCCTCCACGGCGGCGACGGCGCGCCTGACGACGTCCATCACCTGCTCCCAGTCGCCCTCGATCGAGGTGAACATGGCGTCGGTGCGGTTCGGCAGGCCCGACTCGCGGACCACGCGGACGGCCTCGGCGACGTACTCCCCCACGTCCTCGCCGACGCCGAGAGGCGTCACGGAGAAGGCGACGATCACGCGTTCACGACCCCTTCCTTGCGGGCACGGGCGGCGATGACGGCGTCCTCGGCCTCGCGGCGCAACTTGCGCTCGGCGAAGAAGCCGCCGGTGGGCAGGACCGAGAGGACGAAGTAGAGCGCCGCGGTCCGGCGCGGCCACTTGGCGCGGTTCCAGGCGTCCGCCCAGAAGATCACGTACAGGATGAACAGGACACCGTGGATCGCGCCCATCACGGGCACCGCGTTGAAGTCCGTGGTCCGCTTCAGCACCGAGCAGACGAGCAGGACGAGGAAGGACACGGCCTCGGGCGCCGAGACCAGGCGGAGGCGGCGGAGGGCGGTGGCGGTCTTGATGTCCACGGGTCACCTTCGATGGGGGTTGCGACGAGTGTCTGCCGGTTACGGGCTGCCGGTGAGGGCTGCCGGTTTGTGAACGCACGCACAAGCGTTCACCCATTGTGGCAAACCTCGCCCGTAGGGGTCCGCTCAGGGTAGGTGTCCACCCGTGGGCCCTGTTCGTCCCACCCGCCCGGCCGCTACTTTCCCAGGCGTGGCGATGTTCCGACTCCAGGGCAGCAAGGTGCTCGCCGTCGACATGACCGGGGATGCCGTGAAAGCGAAGAACGGCTCGATGGTCGCGTACGACGGTCAGATGTCCTTCAAGAAGCTGAGCGGCGGCGGCGAGGGGCTGCGCGGGATGGTGACCCGGCGGCTCACGGGCGAGCAGATGACGGTGATGGAGGTGAAGGGCCATGGGACCTGCTGGTTCGCCGACCGGGCGACCGAGATCAACCTCGTGCGCCTCCAGGGGGACAAGCTCTACGTGGAGGCCGGCAACCTGCTCGTGACCGACGCCGGGCTCAGGACGGGCACGACGTTCACCGGGCTGCGCGGCGCCTCGCAGGGCAACGGCCTGTTCACCACGACCGTCGAGGGACACGGCCAGGCCGCGATCATGTCCGACGGCCCCGCGGTCGTGCTGCGCGTCAGCCCTCAGTACCCGCTGATCGTCGACCCCGGCGCCTACGTCGCACACCAGGGGAACGTCCGGCAGTCCTTCCAGTCCGGCGTGACGTTCCGCACGTTCTTCGGCGAGGGCGGCGGCGAGGCCTTCCAGATCCGCTTCGAGGGCGACGGCCTGGTGTACGTGCAGCCGAGCGAGCGGCACACGATCGCGGGGGACCTGTAGATGACCTTCCGGGAACTCAACTCGAAGATGGTGGAGGCCACCGTGCTGCCGGGGCAGCGGCTGTTCAGCCAGCGCGGCGCGATGCTCGCCTACAAGGGGGACGTCTCCTTCACCCCCAACATCCAGGGCGGACAGGGCGGGCTGATGTCCATGATCGGGCGCCGGGTGGCCGGGGAGGCGACCCCGCTGATGACCGTCGAGGGCAGCGGCACGGTCTTCTTCGGGCACGGCGGCCATCACGTGCACGTGATCAACCTCTCCGGCGACACCCTCTGCGTCGAGGCCGACCGCCTCCTCGCCTTCGAGGGCACGCTGCGGCAGGGCACGATGTTCATGGGCTCGCAGGGCGGTGTGATGGGCCTGGTCCGCGGCCAGGTCACCGGGCAGGGGCTGTTCACCACCACCCTGCAGGGGCACGGGGCCGTGGCGGTGATGGCGCACGGCGGTGTCTTCGAGCTCCCCATCACCCCGCAGCGCCCGGTGCACGTGGACCCGCAGGCCTACGTCGCCCACCACGGCGACGTCCGCAACAGGCTGTCCACGGCGCTCGGCTGGCGCGACATGGTGGGCCGCGGCTCCGGCGAGGCGTTCCAGCTGGAACTGAGCGGCAACGGCACGGTGTACGTCCAGGCCTCGGAGGAGAAGCTGTGAGCGCGTACGGAACCCCCGGCGGCCCCGTGGTGTACGACCCCATGACGCTGCCCGCCGACGACAACGTGAACAACTACACGTTCTGCGTCGAGCTCAAGAGCGGCGAGTGGTTCCTGCAGAAAGGGAAGATGATCGCCTATTACGGGGCGATCGAGTTCAACGGCATCGGACACGGACAACTCGACCATCTCGTGCGCACATCGTTCCATTCGCCACTGCACGCGAGCGACTGGGTCGTGGCCCGCGGCTCGGGCAAGATGCTCCTCGCCGACCGGGCATTCGACGTCAATTCCTACGACCTGGACGACGGGAACTTGACCATTCGCGCGGGCAACCTGCTCGGTTTTCAGCCAAGTCTCGCGCTCAAGCAGTCGATCGTGCCGGGTTTTCTGACCCTGATCGGAACCGGAAAGTTCGTGGCCGCATCCAACGGTCCAGTGGTGTTCATGGAACCTCCCATCCGGGTGGACCCCCAGGCACTCGTCGGCTGGGCCGACTGCCCCTCGCCGTGCCATCACTACGACCATGGGTACCTGAGAGGCGTACTGGGCGGTCTACGTGCGATGACGGGTCTCGGCGGGGTCTCCGGCGAGGAGCACCAGTTCGAGTTCGTGGGCGCCGGGACCGTGCTGCTGCAGTCGACGGAGACGCTCATGCCGGAGCTCGGCACGGGGGTGGTCCCGGCCGATCCGGGGACCCCGGGCGGTGGCGGTGCGGCGCCGGGCGGACACGGTCCGCAACCGTCGGGCGCACCGCGCCTTCCCGGACAGCTGGGGGACCTCCAGCGTCGCTTCGGGCTGTGAGCGGTAGTCTGCGGAGTGTGACGTCGAACGCGTGCGCACTGTCACACCATCCAGAGTAGTTCGTCATTCAACTTCTTAGGTAGACTTCATTCATGGAGACCGAGACGGCCACGCGCTGGCTGACCGATGCGGAGCAGTGCGCCTGGCGCACCCACCTGGAGGTCAACAGGCTGTTGACGTACCAGCTGGAGAAAGATCTGCAGCCGTTCGGCCTGACTATGAACGACTACGAGATCCTCGTGAACCTGTCCGAGTCGGACGACGTACGGATGCGGATGAGCGACCTCGCCTCCGCGACCCTGCAGTCCAAGAGCCGGCTCTCGCACCAGATCACGCGCATGGAGAACGCGAACCTGGTGCGCCGCGAGAACTGCGAGTCCGACCGCCGGGGGCTGTACGCCGTGCTCACCGAGCACGGCTTGGAGACGATGAAGAAGGTCGCGCCGCACCACGTGGCGTCGGTGCGGCGCCATTTCATCGATCTGCTGTCGCCCGAGGCGCTGATAGAGCTGGACAAGGCGCTG
Source organism: Streptomyces sp. AF1A (assembly GCF_047340315.1). Lineage (NCBI taxonomy): Bacteria > Bacillati > Actinomycetota > Actinomycetes > Kitasatosporales > Streptomycetaceae > Streptomyces > Streptomyces sp. AF1A. The sequence continues at coordinate 13,060 of NZ_JBLEBI010000040.1, read as the reverse complement.
AAACCGATCGCCGAGCATCTGCGCGGGCAGCGGGGGCGCCCCTGAGCCTGCCGCGGGGCCCCGGGCGCTAGCCGTGGGATAGCCGGGGGGCAGGAGCGCGGGCCCGGCGCTGGGGTCCTTCGTTCCGATCGGGCCGAGCGCGGCATGGTCCACACGAGAGGCCCTAGCGGGCGCCTCCCTCGGACAGGGCGCCCCCGGCGCCCACCCGGGCCGCCGCGCCGGCAGAGCCCGCCGCCACCATGGCGGCCAGCAGCGCGGTCGATCCCGCGAGCGCGAAGCACACGGCCAAGGGCAGCCTCCCGATCAGCAGGCCCGTCACCAGCGCTCCACTCGAGCCGCCGGCGTTGACCGCCGTGTTCACCCACGCCCCGGCCCGGGTGCGTGCCCCCTCGCCCGCGGTCTCGTCGGCCAGGAGGTACGCCGTCGTCAGTGCCGGGGCAATGAACACTCCCGCGAGTGCCATGGCCCCCGTGAGCGCCCACAGGCCCGGGGCCAGGCCCGCAGCCGCGACCACCAGTGCGAGGCCCGCCGCGAACCGGCACAACCGGGTGCGGGCGGGCGCTCGCCACCGCACCGCCCCGTTGACCAGCCCGCCGACCGCGCTGCCGGCGGACAGCGCGCCCAGGACCCAGGGCACCAGCGCGGTGTCGTACGACCGCTCGGTGGCGTAGGCCGCCGCCAGCAGCTCCACCCCGCTCAGGGCCAGCCCTACGCCGAGGGCCACGGCGACCGGGGGCAGCAGCCCGTGGACGGCTCCGCGCCGCTCACCGCGGGCTTCGGGGCGCGGGCCGGACATCGCCGGGGACGTGACGAAGGCAGAGGTGCCCCCCACGATCAGCAGCGCGCTCAGCAGAATCCCGGAGGCCGGCGGCGCGACGCCGAGCAGCGCGCCGACCAGGACCGGTCCGGAGACGTACAGCAGCTCCTCGGCGACGCCGTCCAGGCTGTAGGCGCGCTGCAACAGGCCTCGGTCGGGGACCAGTTCGGCCCACAGGGCCCGCATGGTCGGACCCAGCGGCGGCGCGCAGCCGCCGGCGAGGGCGGCCGCCCCGGCGATGGCCGCGGAGGGGGCTCCGGGGCGCCAGGTGAGGGCCGCGAGAACGCACAGCAGGGCGCCGTACAGCGCGGCCATGGGACGCAGGGCCCGGCGGGGGCCGTGCCGGTCGACCAGGGCGGCCCGCAACGGCATCAGGAAGACCGTCGCGGCGCCGAACAGGGACATCACGGCCCCGGAGACGGCGTAGGAGCCGGTGGCGCGGGTGACGGACAACAGGACGGCGAGGGAGACCGTGCCGTAGGACAGGCGGGCGGTCAGCGCGGCGGCGAAGGTGCGGCGCGCGTGCGGGACGCGCAGGACGGCGGCGTACGAGGGCCGCGAGGGGGGCGTGGACACGCTGGAATTCCTCTGCGGGAGGCGGGAGAGGGAGCACCGGAGGACGCGGCGGGCCGTCGTACGGGCCCCCGCGAGCCGCGGTGCGCTCTACGCCAGGGAGAGGAACATGCGGATCAAGGTAGTCCCCGAACCGCGTGCTTGACCAGGGTCGGCGGGGCCGGGGGTCTGGACGAGGCCGGCGGGGCCGGGGATTTGGCCGGGGTCCGCGAACCCCGGGATCGACCAGACTCGGCGGACCCCCCGCATCGACCCGGGTCAGCGAGCCCGCGCATCGACGCAGGGTCGGCGCACCCGGGAAAGTGGCCGGCGTCGGCCGGCCCGGGATTCGACCAGGGTCAGAAGCCCGGCGATCGACCAGGGTCGGCGGACCCGCGGATTCGACCGGAGCCGGCGGGCCCGGATTCGACCGGAGCCGGCGAGCCCGTGGAACGACGGAGGCCGGCGAGCCCGCCGATTCGATCAGGGCCGGCAAGCCCGGCGATCGACCAAGATCAGCACCCGCCGATTCGACCGGTGTCGGCAGGCCCGGGCACCGACCCGAGTCGGCAAGCCCGGGCACCGATCAGCGACCGCAGTCGGCGGACCCGCGCATCGACCAGGGTGCGAGCCCGGCGACAGCACCAGGGCGGCGTGGCCGCGGGGCGGCCACAGGTCAGGCTTCCGTCAGGCCCGCCACCAGTTCGTCCGCCGCGCGGTACGGGTCCAGCGTGCCGGCCACGATGCGCTCGGCCAGTGCGCTGAGGCGGCGGTCGCCGTGCAGGTCGCCGATGCGTTCGCGCAGGGCCGTGACCGCGATGGTCTCCACCTCGCGCGCCGCGCGGGCCCGTCGGCGCTCGGCGAGGACACCGCGCTCCTCCATCCACGCGCGGTGCTTCTCCAGGGCCTCCACGACCTCGTCGACGCCCTGGGCGCGGGCCGCGACCGTCTTCACGATCGGCGGGCGCCAGTCGCCGGGCCCACGGGACTCGCCCAGGCCCAGCATGTGGTTCAGCTCCCGGGCCGTGGCGTCGGCCCCGTCCCGGTCCGCCTTGTTGACGACGTACACGTCGCCGATCTCCAGAATGCCCGCCTTGGCGGCCTGGATGCCGTCGCCCATGCCGGGCGCCAGCAGCACGACGGAGGTGTCGGCCTGGGAGGCGATCTCCACCTCCGACTGGCCGACGCCGACCGTCTCGACCAGGATCACGTCGCAGCCGGCCGCGTCCAGCACGCGGATCGCCTGGGGTGCGGCCCACGCGAGGCCGCCCAGGTGGCCCCGCGTCGCCATCGACCGGATGTAGACGCCCGGGTCGGAGGCGTGCTCCGACATGCGGACCCGGTCGCCGAGCAGCGCGCCCCCCGAGAACGGGGACGAGGGGTCGACGGCCAGGACGCCGACCCGTTTGCCCTGTTTGCGGTACGCCGTCACCAGGGCCGAGGTCGAGGTCGACTTGCCGACGCCCGGTGAGCCGGTCAGACCGACCACATAGGCGTTGCCGGTCAGCGGGGCCAGCGCCGCCATGACCTCCCTGAGCTGCGGGGACGCCCCCTCCACCAGGGAGATCAGCCGGGCCACGGCCCGCGGCCGGCCTTCCCTGGCCTGGGCCACCAGAGAGGAGACGTCCTGCATCACAGCTCCGTTCACTCGCGAGAAGTTCGGCGTCAGGCCTTCGGTACCCGCACGATCAGTGCGTCACCCTGGCCGCCGCCACCGCACAGCGCGGCCGCACCGGTGCCGCCGCCCCGGCGCTTGAGCTCCAGCGCCAAGTGGAGCACGAGCCGCGCGCCGGACATGCCGATCGGGTGGCCGAGGGCAATGGCGCCGCCGTTGACGTTCACCTTTTCCGTTGACACGCCGAGGTCCTTCATTGACTGCACGGCGACCGCGGCGAAGGCCTCGTTGATCTCGATCAGGTCGAGGTCGGAGACCTCCAGGCCGTCCTTCTTCAGGGCGTGCAGGATGGCGTTGGACGGCTGGGACTGCAGCGAGTTGTCCGGACCCGCCACGTTGCCGTGCGCACCGATCTCGGCGAGCCACTCCAGGCCCAGCTCCTCGGCCTTGGCCTTGCTCATCACGACCACGGCCGCCGCACCGTCCGAGATCTGCGAGGAGGAGCCGGCGGTGATGGTGCCGTCCTTGCTGAAGGCCGGGCGCAGCTTGCCCAGGGACTCCACGGTGGTGTCGCCGCGGATGCCCTCGTCCTTGCTGAACAGGACCGGGTCGCCCTTGCGCTGCGGGATCTCGACCGGGGTGATCTCGGCCTCGAACAGGCCGTTCTTCTGTGCGGCGGCGGCCCGCTGGTGGGACAGGGCGGCGATCTCGTCCTGCTCCTGGCGGCCGATGCCGAGGCGGGTGTTGTGCTTCTCGGTGGACTCGCCCATGGCGATGTTCTCGAAGGCGTCGGTCAGGCCGTCGTGGGCCATCGCGTCGAGCATCTGCACCGCGCCGTACTTGAAGCCCTCGCGGGACTTCGGCAGCAGGTGCGGGGCGTTGGTCATGGACTCCTGGCCGCCGGCCACGACGATGTCGAACTCGCCCGCGCGGATCAGCTGGTCGGCGAGGGCGATCGCGTCGAGTCCGGACAGGCACACCTTGTTGATGGTGAGCGCCGGGACGCTCATGGGGATACCGGCCTTCACGGCGGCCTGGCGGGCCGGGATCTGGCCCGCGCCGGCCTGCAGCACCTGACCCATGATCACGTACTGGACCTGGTCGCCGCCGATCCCCGCACGGTCGAGGGCGGCCTTGATGGCGAAGCCGCCGAGGTCGGCTCCGGAGAAGGACTTGAGCGAGCCGAGCAGTCGTCCCATGGGCGTACGCGCGCCCGCGACGATGACCGAGCTGTTCGTTCCAGATGGCATGAGCTGCGATCCCCTTACCGGCCTGCCCAGGCCGAGGAGTGAACGAGGGTTTACTTCGAATGTACTGAGTGGCACTCCGTGCCGTCATCGGCCAGTCAGTGTGATCGCGCGCACGTTGCGTAACCACCTTCCTGGCGCTCCACTGAAACCATGCTGACGCGAATCGACCACATCGGGATCGCCTGCCACGACCTCGACGCGACCGTCGAGTTCTACCGGGCCACGTACGGCTTCGAGGTGTTCCACACCGAGGTCAACGAGGAACAGGGCGTGCGGGAGGCCATGCTCAAGATCAACGAGACGTCGGACGGCGGCGCCTCCTACCTGCAGCTGCTGGAACCGACCCGCGAGGACTCCGCGGTCGGCAAGTGGCTCGCGAAGAACGGCGAGGGCGTCCACCACATCGCCTTCGGTACGGCGGACGTGGACGCCGACTCCGAGGAGATCCGGGGCAAGGGCGTACGCGTTCTGTACGACGAGCCACGGCGCGGTTCCATGGGGTCGCGGATCACCTTCCTGCACCCCAAGGATTGCCATGGCGTCCTCACAGAACTGGTCACTTCGGCCCCTGTTGAGTCGCCCGAGCACTGACCGCCGTACATAAGGGCCGGTAGGGTTGGGGGCGGTCGTCCCCGAACGCGGGGACGGCCCGGTCCCTCCGTCAAAGGTGACGCCTGCCCCGCGACGCCCGGCACGCACGCTCGCCGCGTTGCCGGAAGGCCCTGGTAGCTCCGCTACGAGGATCTTCCGGTGCGCGCGGGCGCACGCGCCGGACGCCGCGAGGCCCGCCCTCCGGGCGGTCGGCGTCACCCTTGACGGAGGGACCACCGGGGTCCGGGTTTCGGGGGACGAGCGTCGGGGCAGCAGCCCGTACTCCGCCGTTGATCTGACACCATTCCCCGGGGGCCCCGTTCGGCGGATGGACGGAGCTCGTTGGAGAAGCTGACCAGGGGACGGATGGGACCGCGCAGTGCGGGGCTACGAGAGCCAGGAGCGAGAGCCGGCGGCTGACGTCGACCACCTCTCTCGGTTCGAGGCCGAGATGAAACGGCTGAAGACCGAGCGGGAGAAGGCGATCCAGCACGCCGAGGACCTCGGCTACCAGGTCGAGGTGCTGCGCGCCAAGCTGCACGAGGCGCGCCGCACCCTCATGACCCGGCCCGCCTACGACGCGGGTGACATCGGCTACCAGGCCGAGCAGTTGCTCCGCAACGCCCAGATGCAGGCGGAACAGCTGCGCCAGGACGCCGAGCGGGAGCTGAGCCAGGCCCGCGCGCAGACCCAGCGCATCCTCCAGGAGCACGCCGAGCAGGCCGCCCGGCTCCAGGCCGAGCTGCACCAGGAGGCCGTGACCAGGCGCCAGCAGCTGGACCAGGAGCTGGCCGAGCGCCGGGCCACCGTCGAGTCGCACGTCAACGAGAACGTGGCGTGGGCCGAGCAGCTGCGCGCCCGCACCGAGCAGCAGGCCCGCCGGCTGCTCGACGAGTCCCGCGCGGAGGCCGAGCAGGCGATGGCCGCCGCCCGCGCGGAGGCCGAGCGGCTGACCCGCGAGGCCCGGGACCGGCTGCAGAGCGAGGCCGAGAACGCCCGCGCCGAGGCCCAGGAGATCCTGCGCCGCGCCCGCACGGACGCCGAGCGGCTGCTGAACGCCGCCTCCACGCAGGCGCAGGAGGCCACCGAGCACGCCGAGCAGCTGCGCACCGCCACGGTCAGCGAGTCGGACACCGCCCGCCGCCAGGCGGCCGAGCTGAGCCGGGCCGCCGAGGAGCGCATGGCGCAGGCCGAGGAGGCGCTGCGCAAGGCCCAGGCCGAGGCGGAGAAGGTGGTCACGGAGGCCAAGGAGGCCGCCGCCAAGGCCCTCGCGAGCGCCGAGGCCGCCAACGAGACGCGGACGCGCACCGCCAAGGAGCAGGTCGCCCGGCTGGTGGAGGAGGCCACCAAGGAGGCCGAGACCACGAAGTCGGAGGCCGAGCAGGTCATCGCCGACGCGCGGGCCGAGGCCGAGAAGATCGTCGCCGAGGCCGTCGAGAAGGCCCGCACACTCACCGCCGAGGAGAGCGCGACCCAGCTGTCCAAGGCCGCCAAGACCGCCGAGGACGTCCTGAACAAGGCGGCCGAGGAGGCCAGGAACACCACCAAGGCGGCCGCCGAGGAGGCCGAGCGGATCCGCACGGAGGCCGAGGCCGAGGCGGACCGGCTGCGCGCCGAGGCGCACGACATCGCCCAGCAGCTCAAGGGCGCGGCGAAGGACGACACCAAGGAGTACCGCGCCAAGACGGTCGAGCTGCAGGAGGAGGCCCGCCGGCTGCGCGGCGAGGCCGAGCAGCTGCGCGCCGACGCGGTCGCCGAGGGCGAGTCGATCCGCGCCGAGGCCCGCCGCGAGGCGGTCGCGCAGATCGAGGAGGCCGCGAAGTCCGCCGAGGAGCTGCTGGCCAAGGCCAAGGTGGACGCCGACGAGCTGCGGCAGAAGGCGACCTCCGACAGCGAGAAGGTCCGCACCGAGGCCATCGAGCGCGCGACGACGCTGCGCCGGCAGGCCGAGGAGACCCTGGAGCGCACCCGCAAGGAGGCCGAGCGGCTGCGCGCCGAGGCCGACGAGCAGGCCGAGGCGGTCCGGGCCGACGCCGAGAAGGCCGCGCGCGAGCTGCGCGAGGAGACCGAGCGGGCCGTCGAGGCCCGGCACGGCGAGGCCGCCGAGGAGCTGGCCCGGCTGCAGACCGAGACCCAGGAGCGGCTGACGGCGGCCGAACAGGCCCTGACGGACGCCCGCGAGGAGGCCGCCCGGATCCGCCGGGAGGCCGCCGAGGAGGCCGAGCGGCTGCGCGCGGAGTCCGCGGAGCGCATCCGTGCGCTCCAGCAGCAGGCCGAGACCGAGGCCGAGCGGCTGCGCACCGAGGCCGCGTCCGACGCGTCCGCCTCCCGTGCCGAGGGCGAGGCCCTCGCCGTACGGCTGCGCTCGGAGGCAGCGGCCGAGGCCGAGCGGATGAAGGCGGAGGCCCAGGACACCGCCGACCGGGTGCGCGCGGAGGCGCAGGCCGCCGCCGAGCGGCTGGGCACGGAGGCGTCCGAGACGCTGGCCGCCGCGCAGGAGGAGGCCGCCCGGCGCCGCCGCGAGGCCGAGGAGTTCCTCGGTGCCGCGCGCGCGGAGGCCGACCAGGAGCGCGAGCGGGCCCGCGAGCAGAGCGAGGAGCTGCTGGCCTCCGCCCGCAAGCGCGTGGAGGAGGCGCAGGCCGAGGCGACCCGGCTGGTCGAGGAGGCCGACCGGCGCGCCACCGAGATGGTGTCCGCCGCGGAGCAGCACGCGCAGCAGGTCCGGGACTCCGTCGTCGGGCTGCACGAACAGGCGCAGGAGGAGATCGCCGGGCTGCGCTCGGCCGCCGAGCACGCGGCGGAGCGCACGCGGCGGGAGGCCGAGGAGGAGGCGGACCGGGTCCGCGCCGACGCCTACGCCGAGCGGGAGCGGGCCGGCGAGGACGCGGCCCGGCTGCGCAGCGAGGCCAACCAGGAGACGGAGGCCGCCAAGTCGCTGGCCGAGCGCACGCTCGCGGAGGCGATCGCGGAGGCCGAGCGGCTGCGCTCGGAGGCGGCGGAGTACGCCCAGCGGGTGCGTACGGAGGCCTCCGACGCGCTGGCAGAGGCGGACCAGGCGGCGGCCCGCACCCGGGCGGACGCCCGGGAGGACGCCAACCGCATCCGCTCGGACGCGGCGACGCAGGCGGACACGCTCATCACCGAGGCGCGGGGCGAGGCCGAGCGGCTGCAGGCCGAGACGATCATCGAGGCCGACCGGCTCCACGCGGACGCCCTCGCCGAGGCCGAGCGGCTGCGCGCCGAGGCGGCCGAGACCGTGGGCACCGCGCAGGCGCACGCCGAGCGGCTGCGGGCCGAGGCCGAGCGGGTCAGGGCGGACGCGGAGGCGGAGGCCGAGCGGCTCGTCGCCGCCGCCCGCGAGGAGGCCGAGCGGGCCCTGGACGAGGCGCGCAAGGACGCCAACAAGCGCCGCTCGGAGGCGGCCGAGCAGGTCGACAAGCTCATCACGGAGACCGCGGCCGAGGCCGACAAGCTGCTCACCGAGGCCCAGGCGCAGGCGCGCAAGGCCACGGCGGACGCCGAGTCGCAGGCCGACACCATGGTCGGCGCGGCCCGCAGCGAGGCCGAGCGGATCGTCTCCGAGGCGACCGTGGAGGGCAACTCCCTCGTGGAGAAGGCGCGCACGGACGCCGACGAGCTGCTGGTCGGCGCCCGCCGGGACGCGACCGCCATCAGGGAGCGCGCGGAGGAGCTGCGCGAGCGCATCACCACCGAGATCGAGGAGCTGCACGAGCGGGCCCGCCGTGAGGCCGCCGAGACCATGAAGTCCACCGGCGACCGCTGCGACGCGCTCATCAAGGCCGCCGAGGAGCAGCTGGCCAAGGCCCAGGCGAAGGCCAAGGAGATCCTCTCGGATGCCGGCTCGGAGGCGGGCAAGGTGCGCATCGCGGCCGTCAAGAAGGCGGAGGGGCTGCTCAAGGAGGCCGAGCAGAAGAAGGCCAGCCTGGTCAAGGAGGCCGAGGAGCTGAAGGCGGAGGCGATCCGCGAGGCCCGGCGCACGGTCGAGGAGGGCAAGCGTGAGCTGGAGATCCTGGTGCGCCGGCGCGAGGACATCAACGCCGAGATCTCCCGGGTCCAGGACGTGCTGGAGGCGCTCGAGTCCTTCGAGGCCCCGACGTCCGGCAAGGACGGCGCGGTCAAGGCGGGTGCGACGGTCGGCGCCCCCCGTTCGGGTGGCAAGACGCCGGACAGCTAGCGCGGGAGGTGCTTTCGGGTGTCTTCTGGGGGGCTTTACCCTGCTCTTTGGCAAGCCGTCCGGCAGTCAGCCACTCAAAAGAGGTGTCATTCTCCAGATCAAACACGTATCCGCTCGATGACACACCGCTTCGGCCCCTAGGATTCCACCTATCACCTCACCGGTCTCATTCGACAGGAACCCCATGAGCGACACTTCCCCCTACGGCTTCGAGCTTGTGCGGCGTGGGTACGACCGCGCTCAGGTGGACGAACGTATCTCCAAGCTCGTCTCCGACCGTGACAGCGCTCTCGCCCGCATCACCGCCCTGGAGAAGCGCATCGAGGAGCTGCACCTCGAAACGCAGAACGCCCAGGCTCAGATCACGGACGCCGAGCCGTCGTACGCGGGCCTCGGTGCGCGGGTCGAGAAGATCCTGCGCCTGGCCGAGGAAGAGGCCAAGGAGCTGCGTGAGGAGGCCCGGCGCGCGGCCGAGCAGCACCGTGACCTCGCCGAGTCGGCGGCCCAGCAGGTCCGCAACGACGCCGAGGCGTACGCGGCCGAGCGCAAGGCCAAGGCCGAGGACGAGGGCGTCCGGATCGTCGAGAAGGCCAAGGCCGACGCCTCCCAGCTGCGCGCCGACGCGCAGAAGGACGCGCAGTCCAAGCGGGAGGAGGCGGACGCGCTCTTCGAGGAGACCCGCGCCAAGGCCGCGCAGGCCGCCGCCGACTTCGAGACCAACCTCGCCAAGCGCCGCGAGCAGTCCGAGCGCGACCTGGCCTCCCGTCAGGCCAAGGCCGAGAAGCGGCTCGCGGAGATCGAGCACCGCGCCGAGCAGCTGCGCCTGGAGGCGGAGAAGCTGCGCACCGACGCCGAGCGCCGCGCCCGCCAGACCGTCGAGACGGCCCAGCGCCAGGCCGAGGACATCGTGGCCGACGCCAACGCCAAGGCCGACCGCATCCGTTCGGAGTCCGAGCGCGAGCTGGCGGCGCTCACCAACCGCCGCGACAGCATCAACGCCCAGCTGACCAACGTCCGCGAGATGCTGGCCACGCTGACCGGTGCGGCGGTGGCCGCCGCCGGCACGACCACCGACGACGAGCCGATCTCGCGCGGGGTCCCGGCGCAGCAGACCCGGTAAGTCCTCCGGTCGCCGAGCGAGTCGAAGCCCCCTGCCGCCAAGTGGCAGGGGGCTTCGCCCCGTCTTAGCGTGGCCGCATGATCGAGCTGGCGGGGCTGACCAAGCGGTACGGCGAGAAGCTCGCGGTCGACGGTCTGACGTTCACCGTGCGGCCGGGCGTCGTCACCGGGTTCCTCGGTCCCAACGGGGCCGGGAAGTCCACGACGATGCGGATGGTCCTCGGGCTCGACCACCCCACCGCCGGCGACGTCCGGATCGACGGCAGGCACTACGACCGGCTGAAGGACCCGCTGACGTACGTGGGCGCCCTGCTCGACGCCAAGGCCGTGCACGGCGGCCGCAGCGCCTACCACCATCTGCTGTGCCTCGCGCAGAGCAACGGCATCCCCGCGCGCCGGGTGGCCGAGGTGCTGGAGACCGTGGGGCTCACGGCCGTGGCGCGGAAGAAGGCCAAGGGGTTCTCGTACGGCATGGGGCAGCGGCTGGGGATCGCCGCGGCGCTGCTCGGGGACCCGCGCATCCTGATGTTCGACGAGCCGGCGAACGGGCTGGACCCGGAGGGCATCCACTGGATCCGGAACCTGATGAAGTCGCTGGCCGCGCAGGGGCGGACGGTGTTCGTCTCCAGCCATGTGATGAGCGAGATGGCGCTGACCGCCGATCACCTGGTCGTCATCGGGCAGGGGCGGCTGCTCGCGGACACCTCCATGGCCGAGTTCGTCCGGCAGCACGCGCGGTCGTACGTCCGGATCCGCTCGCCGCAGCGGGAGCGGCTGCTGGACGTGCTGCACGAGGCCGGGATCGCCGTGGAGGCGGGCGGCGAGGCGCTGGAGGTGGAGGGCGAGAAGGCCGAGCGGATCGGGGAGCTGGCCGCCGGCCACGGGATCGTGCTGCACGAGCTGAGCCCGCAGCAGGCCTCGCTGGAGGAGGCGTTCATGCGGCTGACCGCGCAGGCCGTGGAGTACCACGCGCACGCCGGACCGGAGCCCGTCCCGCGGCGCTGGGGCGCCGGCTGGAAGGGAGCGTGAGGCATGGCCGCCGTGCGGGTGCTCCGGTCCGAGTGGACCAAGATCCGGTCGGTGGCGTCCACGGTGTGGACGCTGTCGGTCGCCGTCGTCGTCACCGTCGCCGTGGGCGTGCTCATCTCCGCCCTGTCCCGGAACGAGTTCGAGTCCCTGCCGATCGGGGACCGGCTGTCGTTCGACCCGACCTTCGTCAGCTTCGCGGGCATGGCCCTGGGCCAGCTCGCCATGATCGTGTTCGGAGTGCTGGTCGTCTCGAACGAGTACAGCACCGGCATGATCCGGGTCTCCCTCGCCGCCGTGCCGCGCCGCGGCACCTTTCTGTTCTGCAAGATCGCGGTGGCCGGCGCGCTCGCCCTGGCCGTCGCCATGGCGACGAGCTTCGCCGCGTTCTTCCTCGGGCAGGCGATGCTCGGCCCCTACCGGGCGCGGATCGGCGACCCCGGGGTGCTGCGCGCGGTGATCGGCGGCGGGCTGTACATGACCCTGATCGCGCTGTTCTCCATGGGCGTCGCCGCGATGCTGCGCTCGCCGATGCTGTCGCTCGGCATCCTGATGCCGTTCTTCTTCCTGATCTCGACCATCCTCGGCAGCGTCGACGCCACGAAGAAGGTAGGCCGGTTCCTGCCCGACCAGGCGGGCAGCCGGATCATGCAGGTGGTGCCGGAGACCGGCGACGACACGCCGTACGGCCCCTGGGGCGGCCTCGGGATCATGGTGCTGTGGGTGATCGCCGCGCTCGTCCTCGGGTACCTGCTGCTGGAGCGGCGCGACGCCCAGTAGACGGACTGACACACAACGTAATGCTTTGGCTTTACCGCCCTTTGGGCGGAACCGTCAGCGCCTCGCTATCCTCCTAACCCTTACGGGGGCGTGTGCCCCGCTGTCCTGAACCTTTTGATGGGTGCGGAGCATGATCGAGGCTGTTGGCCTGACGAAGCGGTACGGCGACAAGACCGCCGTGTACAACCTTTCCTTCCAGGTGCGACCGGGCGCCGTGACCGGCTTCCTCGGGCCGAACGGCTCGGGCAAGTCGACGACGATGCGGATGATCCTCGGCCTGGACAACCCCACGTCCGGCTCGGTGACCATCGGCGGCTACCCGTACCGCAAGCTGCCCAACGCCCCCCGCCAGGTCGGCGCGCTGCTCGACGCCAAGGCCGTGCACGGCGGGCGCAGCGCGCGCAACCACCTGCTGAGCCTCGCCCAGCTGTCGGGCATCCCGGCCCGGCGGGTGGACGAGGTGCTGGGCGTGGTCGGTCTGCAGGAGGTGGCGCGCAAGCGGTCCAAGGGCTTCTCGCTCGGCATGGGCCAGCGCCTCGGCATCGCGGCCGCGCTGCTCGGCGACCCGCAGGTGCTGCTGTTCGACGAACCGGTCAACGGCCTCGACCCCGAGGGCATCCTGTGGGTGCGCAACCTGATGAAGGCGCTCGCGGCCGAGGGCCGCACGGTCTTCGTCTCCTCGCACCTGATGAGCGAGATGGCCCTGACCGCCGACCACCTCATCGTGATCGGGCGCGGCCAGCTGCTCGCCGACATGAGCGTGAAGGACTTCATCTCGGCCAACTCCGCCGACTTCGCGCGCGTGCGCACCCCCGACACCGAGCCGCAGCTGCGCGAGAAGCTGAGCGCCACGCTCACCGAGGCGGGCGGCCATGTGCTGCCGGAGCAGGACGGCGCGCTGCGCGTGACCGGGCTGCCGCTGCCGCGCATCAGCGACCTGGCGCACGAGGCGGGCGTCCGGCTGCGGGAGCTGTCACCGCACCAGGCCTCGCTGGAGGAGGCGTACATGCGGATGACCCAGGGCGTGGTGGACTACCGCTCGACCGTCGACCAGAAGGCGGGCCTGCAGCAGCCGCTGCCGCCCGGCGCCCAGCCGCCCATGCCGGTGCCCGGGC